>JBAYYP010000014.1:0-36253 GCA_041672955.1 Arcobacteraceae bacterium | reverse complement strand
AAAATTATAGTAAATTAGATGAAAATGTAGCATAAGGTTACAGGTATTGAAGGGAATTAGATTTTATAAAAGGTTGTCTTGACATATTGGGGTACTATACAACTCTTTTTATTCCACTCTCTCAAAAGATTTTGATCTGGAAAAATTGCAAAGCATTGATGATTTAAAAGCACTGCCCTTTATTCACGCCAACTTTTTTAAGATGCATGAGTCTATCTCTATCGATAAAGAGAGTATTCATGAGCATTTAACCTCTTCGGGAACAACAGGTCAAAAATCTCAAATGTTTTTTGATAAATGGTCAATATTAAGTGCCAGAAGAATGGTTGAGTTTATCTACAACGCTATAGGTTTTAATGACCCCAAACAAGAATCAAACTATCTTTTACTCGCCTACGAACCTCTTAAAAACTTTAAAATGGGTACAACAAACACCAATATTTTTCTCACTTCATTTTCAAAACCAAAAGAGGTATTTTTTGCGCTTCGTCAAACCAATGGCACACATGAGTTTGACCGCTTTGGAACCGTAAAAAAACTTCAAGAGTATTCAGAACAAAATTTACCTGTTCGTATACATGGGTTTCCTTCATTTATGTATTTTACGCTTATGCAAATGAAAGATATGGGTATTAAAGTAAAACTGCATCCCGATTCACTTGCCATGTTTGGAGGTGGATGGAAAGGGTATGCCAATAAAGCCATTCCCAAAGAAGAACTTTTTGAACTTATGCATGAATATTTAGGAATCTCACTTTCAAGAATCCGTGATGGATATGGCTCAGTTGAACACTCCATTCCCTATATTGAGTGTAAAAATCATAAACTCCATATTCCTATTTGGTCAAGACTTTTTGTAAGAGATGTTAAAACGTTAGAAGTAATAGATTATGGGAAAAGTGGATTTTTGAACTTTGTTACACCCTACATCACTTCAGTTCCTGCTATTAGCGTTATGATGGGAGATTTAGGAGTAATGCATAAAGCCGAAGAGTGTTCTTGTGGAGCTAAAACTCCTTTCTTTGAGATTCTTGGTCGGGCAGGGGTTAGCCAAAATAAAAGTTGTGCCATCTCTGCTTCTGAGCTACTAAAAAAAAGAGGAGTTTAATATGCAAACAACACATTTATGGCAAGGAACATGGATATCTAATGAAAGTTTGCAAAACAATATAGATAACATCGCAACTTTTACAAACCCTATTTTAGGTAAACCTTTTCCTTTAGAATACTTTTTAGAAATCTCACAAAAAATGCACGATGAACTTTTAACACACGGTGAACTTTATGAAAAGTTTGTCCTTTTGGCTATGAAAACACAAGAAGCCTCAAAAGAGAAAGCACAGGCTATGATAGGAAGTATTGTCTCTTTTATATCTAAAGAAAATCTAGAAAAAAAACTTCTTTGTGAACTAGGAGATGTAAACCCTTTTAATATTGACAGAATTTCTATGAAAGAGAATCATTTTGAATCATGGATGCCATTGGGTACTCTTGTTCATATTGCTCCCACGAATGTTTTTACCGTTGGAGTGCTTTGTGTTTTTGAAGGACTTCTTAGTGGAAACATAAATATTTTAAAAACTTCTGCAAGTCAAAATCAATTGCCACAACTCTTTATGGAAGCTTTTTTAGAGTTTGATACCAAAGAGTTATTAAAACCTTACATCATAGTTTTAGAAGTCTCCTCAAAAGAACAAACGCTATTACAAAGTATTATAGATTGTGCGGATGTTGTTTCAGCATGGGGAAGCGAAGAGGCAATTAAGAGCGTTCAAAACATGACACCTCAAGGAGTAAGATTTGTTCCATGGGGGCATAAAATATCTTTTGCTTACTTTGCTAAAGAAAATATTAACGACACAGAGTCTATGAAAAAAGTTGCAGAAGATATTTGTCTTTTAGATCAAAATGCGTGTTCTAGCCCTCAAGATATTTTTCTAGAGAGTTCTGATTTTGAAGAGTTAAAAGAATTTTCAAAGAATTTTGCAACTATTTTAGAAGAGACTTCTTCAAAAATGTTAAGAACAACACCTAGTAGTGGTGCTCAAGCTGAGATAAGCACAGTTATAAGTATTGCTAAAACAGAAGAAGCTATGGGGCTTACCCATGTTATACGAGCAAAAGATTTCAGTTGGTCAGTTATTGCAGATAAAAGAAAAGGCTTAGGAATTTCTCCTCTTTTTAGAACCATACTTATTAAACCACTTGAAGCCAATGAGATAATTTCTACCTTGCATCCTATGAAAAGTTATTTGCAAACGGCCGCGTTAATTGCCCCAAAAAATAGAATAGTTGAACTCTCCCGTGCGCTTTTTGGAGCTGGATGTTTAAGAATTAGAGAAGCTGGACACATGCACGATGGTTATATTGGTGAACCGCATGATGGTGTCTATGCTTTGCCTTCATTTATGAAAAAAATATCTCTGCTTTTAGGAGATCAACTTCATAGCGTTGTAAGTTTTAGAGAGTTTGAAAAATCTTACGAAAGAGATTTATCAAATATTTCTATTATGGATAAAGAAGCATTTCAAGCATTGGACGTTCCTAATAAATATGTAGACTTAACTTTTAAAAGTGGTGGTTCATCGGGTAAAACAACGTACTCTTACTTTACGTATGAAGATTATCACACACAAATGAAAGCAACTGCCTATGGTCTTTACAGTGCAGGACTTGATCCTAAAACAGATAAAGTTATGAATATGTTTGCAGCAGGTCATCTTTACGGTGGGTTTTTAAGCTTTTTTACCATAATGGAGTATTTGAAAGTTCCTCAATACCCAATGGGAATTGTTGATGACTTAGAAGAAGTGGGGGCACTTATGGTTGAAAAAAACATAAACACACTTCTAACGGTACCTTCATTAATTATGAAACTATTTGAAGTAAATAAAGAGCTCTTTAAAAAACATAAAGTGATAAAAAAACTCTTTTTTGGTGGAGATCATTTTGCACTGGAACAAATCAAATATTTAAAAGAAGAGTTTGGGGTTGAACTCGTTCGAGGTGCTGCTTATGGAAGCAACGATGCAGGACCAATGGGTTACCAATGCAGTGAGTGTGCATCCAATGAGTACCATCTACTTTCAAGCATTCAAGAACTTGAAATTTTTGATATAGACAGCGAAACAAAAGTAGAAGATGGGGTAAGTGGAAGATTGATTTTTAGCCCAAAGGCCAGAAAAGGTCAAAATATTTCACGCTACGACATTGGGGATATGGGCTTTATAAACACAAAACCATGTTCATGTGGCAGAACAGATCCAAAATTCACACTTCAAGGCAGATCCAGTGATGCCTTTAAAGCAGGTGGTCCATTTTTAAATTTTAACAAATTTACAACGTATCTTGAAGAGGGGTTTAACTATAACGGTTTGATACAAATTGTCCTAGAAAATGAAGTACTTGATATGAAACTTATGCTCAAAGTTGAATCTAAAATTGGGGTTAGCAGTGAAGAAATAAGCGCCTATTTACTAAAAAATTATGATGATTTAATTTTTAGTTGTAAAGAGTTAGCGTTGAAATTCGAAACGCATTTAATAGAAGAAAATGAGTTTGAAGTGGTAACTCATTCAGGAAAAGTCAAACATATCATAGATAAAAGGATTGTGTCATGAAAAGATTTTTAGACCATGCAAACTTTGTTCGAAAAAATTCTCCGTTTTATGCAGAACTTTATAAAGATGTTCCACAAGGGTGTGAAGACATTTCACTCTATCCGGTACTTGATCAAAAAGCATTTTGGAAAGCAAATGAAAACTTTGGGCAAGGAGTTCTTACTTCAAACCATGACAGTGGAATAGTTTTTAAAAGTGGAGGAACTTCAGGCAATCCAAAATACTCTTATTTTACTGCTAAAGAGTGGGATAATTTTACAGAAGTTTCAGGAAGAGGGTTTAGACATAATGGAATTAAAAAAGGTGATAAAGTTGCTAACTTATTTTACGCAGGAGAACTTTACGCTTCATTTATTTATATCACCGACCTTATGAAAAGTGCCGATGTGGGAGTCAGTTACCCAATAGCAGGGCAAACACCCATTCCAATTATAGTTGAGATGCTTGAGAAACTCAATATTAATGTCATAGCTGGAGTTCCAACAACTATGATGAATATCATTGCTTATTTACAAGCCCATAGAGAGATAAAGCTAAATATTGAACTCATACTTTTTGGGGGGGAATCCTTTTACGAAGACCAACTTGAAGCCATAAAAGAGGAGTTCAAAGGGGTTAAAGTGCACTCTATTCTTTACGCTTCTGTAGATGGGGGAGAGCTTGGATACTTTGATGCAGCAACTTGTGAAAATGGAGAGCACAGAGCATTTGATGAGACTACTATCATGGAAATAGTCGATGAAGAGACCCATGAAGTTATAAAAGAAGCAAATAGAGGTGGAATACTTCTAGTTACAAACCTAAATAGAAAACTTATGCCACTTATTCGCTATCCAGTTGGAGATATGGCTATGTGGAGTGAAAAAGAGGATACTAAAGATAGAAAATATAAACTTCTTGGACGCTCACAAGAAGGTGCACGAATTGGACCTGCAACGCTATATATCCAAGATGTTATGGATGTACTCAAATATTTTAATAATGAAGTGCAAATTTTAAACTTTCAGCTTCTAATAACTCATGATACAAAAAAAGACAGAGCTGTTATTAAGGTAGTTCCTACCATTATACCCTCTAGCAAAGAAGAATTATCGGTTAAAATTATAGAACATTTATATACTGAAAGAGCGATGTTTAAAGAGCTGCTTGAAAATAACATCATACATCCTTTTTCCATACAATGGTGTGAAACAAATGAGCTTGAGTGTAATGAAAGAACCGGTAAAACAAAACGAATTTTAGATAAAAGAATGATGTCATAACATGTATAAAACCAGTAAAATAATCATTAAGAATAACATAGAATCTATTGAACCATTAGTTGGATACGTGCAATTAATTGCTTCACTTGTAGGGTTAAATAAAAAAGAGAATCAAAGAATCTGTTATGCGTTAGAAGAGAGTTTGCAAAACAGTATTTCCTTTGATTTTGAAGCCCAAAGTGAAGAAGATATTGAAGTTGAAATAACCAACATTACATCAGGTTTAAAGGTTATAATATCTGATAATGGCATACCTAAAAACCCATTTAAAAAGATTACTCAAACTCTCGATGAGATAGTTAATGATGTCTCATTTGAGAGTGTAGCAAAAAGTGACGGAGATGATATTAGTGCTTTGAGTGATTTTGTAATTCACAAACTTTTAGACAGATATAAATACATCAACAAAGGCAAATACGGTCGCTCTATTGAGATGACAATTTATGCATCTAACCAGAGAATAAGTCAAAATAACCTTGAAGAAGAAGAGTCAATACAAGAAAAATTCGACCTTATTCGAGTTCCAACCAGCAATGATATTATAGGAATTTCTCGTCTTTTTTATAAAAGCTACGGTTACTCTTATGTAAATGATGTGGTCTATTATCCACATAGGCTAGAAAAAAGAATAAACGAAGGCTCACTTTTATCTAAAGTTGCGGTATCCGATCATCAAAAGGTTATAGGTCACATAGCTTTGATGCAACCTTTTGCAGATGCAAAGATAAGTGAATGGGGAATGGCTATATGTGATCCTGTCGTTCGAGGACAAGGTATTATGAGTGAGCTTAGTGTTGATATTATGGCAGAAGCTGCAGCATCTTCGTATCATGGAATCTTTTCACACTCAGTTACAAACCATGAATTTACACAAAAAATCTGTGATAAATATGGCTTTAGCGATGTTGCACTCTTAGTAGGTTATGCTGGTTCTGAACTCTCATTTAAAAACATTACTAATAATTTAACTCAAAGAGAGTCCACTATCATAAGCTATAAGGCACTAAAAAAAGAGCTTCAAGTAGAACTTTTTATGCCAAAAAAACATGAAGCCATGATAAAAAAACTCTATAAAAGTATTGGTATTAATGCCACGCAAAAAAGTTCAGATAAGAAAATAGCATCTGCAACGGAACTAGTAGATACCATTATTTCAGTTTTAAACATAGCAGAGATTGTTGTTAAAAGCATCGCATCGGATGCGTTTGAAACCTTAAAATATATAACAAAAAAATTCTCTATTGCTAAGATAGATATTATATATCTGTATGTAGATTTAGAGGATGAAAACTCGGTTGAACTTGTTGAAAAACTAGAAGCGTTGGGGTATTTATTTGCAGGAATATTTCCACACTATCACCACAAAAATGCGTTAGTATTTCAGTTTATAAATAATATAAAATTTGATTACTCTCTAATTCATAGCTACACTTCACAAGCAAAAGAGTTAAGAGATTATATTCGATTACAAGATAGTAATCAAATAGATGAATAATAAAACTGTCTTTTTCTTTTCTCTTTTAATAACGGGAAATATGGTGGGGGCTGGAATTTTAGCCATGCCAATAGTTGCAGGCATTGCTGGCTTTTACCCTTCACTTTTCGCAATATTTTTCTTCTGTATTAGCATGCTTTATACGGGATTTATTTTAGTTCGTGAGATAAATGACGCAAGAGAAAATAATTTTAATCTTCCTAGTCTTTACGAAAAACACTTTGGTGTCAATGGAAAATGGCTTACTTCCATAGCAAATATAGTTATTTTTTATGGCGTTCTAACGAGTTATTTAGCAGGCAGTACCAAGTTAGTCATGATAATGTTTAACATAGATCTTAGTTTTGAGCCATTGATTCTTTTAATTATCTTTATTTTGTTTACCACTTTAGCTATATCAAGTATAACCATTATAGAAAAATACAACACTTTTTTTATGTTTATACTCATACTTTCATTTTCTCTTCTCATAGGATTTGGCGTGCCTGAAATAGAAAGCGACAGACTTTTTAGTGTCGATTGGCAATTTCTGCCCATTGCTCTGCCTATGATCATTGCGGGATTTGTTTTCCACTATGTCTTGCCAAGCTTGTGCAAAGCCTCAAGCTGGAGTAAACAGATGTATAAGCCCATTTTAATTGGGATGGGAATAACGTTAGTTATGAATATTGTTTGGTTAATTGTAGGCGTTGGTGTTGTTCCTAAGTTTGGAACCATCAGCTTAGATGCAGCAAGATTAGCAGGTGTTCCCGTTACCGTTGAGATGTCAAAAATCTTAAGCTCAGAACTGTTTTTAATTATAGCTTCAATATTTGCCATTGTTGCAATTACCACTTCATATATATCTATTGGAATGGCTCTAAAAGACTTTTTAAAAGATCTTTTTGAAAACAGCTTCCGTATAAAAAACAAGTATCTTATCTTTTTAGTCGCATTTATCCCTCCTCTTATTATCTCCTATCTTTATGCCGATATTTTCTTAAAAGCATTGAGTTTTGTGGGTGGTATTGGTGTGGTTATTTTGTTTGGGATATTGCCAAGTATCATTGCTTATAAAAGAGATGCTTCAAAAAGCAGCAGAGCCATTGCTATGCTATTTTTTATAGTATTTTGTGCAACTTTAGTCATAACATTACTACAAACATTAGGTATTATAGATATAAACCCCAGTTAAAGGATAAAAATGGAAGTAAAATCATATATAGAAGGCAGTAGCCTTATAGTAGAACCAAGTGGAAAACTAGATACTTTTAGTGCTCCAAAATTTGGAGCAGCACTTGCCCTTCTTTTGGAAGAGAAACCGAAATCATGTTTGTTAAATTTATCAGAGGTTACATTTCTTTCTAGTGCTGGATTACAAGTGCTTTTAGCCGGAGCTAAAACCTCTAAAGCTCAAGAGATAAAGTACAAAGTATTTGGAATGCAAGAGATGGTTCAAGATGTCTTCTTTTTATCCGGATTTGACAATTTCATAGACTCTTACGAGACAAAAGAGGACGCTTTAGCGTAAAATTATGGCTATATTTAATATGCAACTTCATCAATTAGAAGAGACGCTAGCAAAGATAGAAACCAATATTAATGATGTCCAGGAGAAGGCTAAATATAAAGTGATGTTTGTAGCCGAAGAGCTACTTACCAACATAGTTCGTCATGCTAATTTTGAAGATAGAACTCCCTTTGTATCTTTAGATATAGAGTTTAATGAAAAGAGTGATTTTAACATTGAATGTAAGGACAACTCTAAAGCTTTTAATCCTCTACAACAAGAGGATCCAAACATAAATGCAAACATAGAAGACCGAGAGCTCGGTGGCTTAGGTATATACTTAACAAAAAAATATGCAAAAAATTTAGAGTACCTCTATGAAGATGGTTTTAACATCTTAAGGATTAGTTTATGAGCAGCATCTCTTTACGCTTTGCATTAGCTTCTGTATCTGTTGCATTATTTATTTTAGCACTAACAGGTGGTGTTAACTATCTTTTTTAAAAGAAGAGTTGCTAAACGATGCAACACAAAAAGCAAAACTTATTGAAAAAAATAGCCGTTATCAAATAGAAACCCTTTTTTCCAAAGCTGAAGAAGCTTCTTTGATATTAAAAAAATCTTTTACAGATGGTGATTTTAGTGAAGTAACCGTAGAAGAGAAGTTAAAAAAGATTTTAAAAGAAGATAACTCTTTTTTTGGATCAACATTATCATTAAAAAAAACACCCTTTTCACCCTACTATTATAAAAAAGATAGTGAAATTTTATACAGCAACTTAGCATCAAATGAGTATAACTATTTTGAAAAAGAGTGGTATAAAATTCCCATTGAACAAAATAAAGCTCTGTGGAGTGAACCATATTTTGATGATGGTGGCGGAAATGTTCTTATGGCAACTTATAGTAATCCGCTTAATATTGACAACGAAGCAATTGCTATTTTAACTCTTGATATATCTTTACAAAGTATCCAAGAGATGGTTTCTACTATAGATATTCTTGAAACAGGATACGCTTTTATGCTCTCAAAAGAGCATAAAATTTTAGCGCATAAAGATGAATCTCTTATAATGCAACAATATACTGATAGTTCATTTGAATACAATAAAATGTTAAAAGATGATGACAACTGGATTTATTATGTACCTATTGTAAATACTAATATTACACTTGTTATAGTATTTCCTATAAATGAACTTTTTGCATCTTTGCATTATTTATCCATAATATATATAGTTTTAGCAACTGTTGGTGCTATTTTACTCATTATTACAATGGTTATAATTTCACGGAGAATAACAGAACCCTTAAGAGAGCTTACATGCATAACTGATGAAATAGCCAAAGGTAATTTCAATAAAAATATAACTTTTCCAAAAAATAAAGATGAGATTTATAAACTCTCTTTTGCCATAGATACCATGCAAAAAGCTATAGGTAACTATATTGAAGATTTAAAAACGGCTACTATAAATCAACAAAAAATTGATAGTGAGTTAGATATTGCAAAAGCTATTCAAATGAGTATGTTGCCTAAAAAACTGCCTCAAAACGAAAATATAATCCTTTGTGCCATGCTTAAACCAGCAAAAGCCGTTGGCGGCGATTTTTATGATTTTTTCTATATAAATAGTGACCACTTATGCTTTGTAATAGCAGATGTTTCAGGCAAAGGAGTACCTGCTGCTATGTTTATGTCTGTTACTATGAGTTATTTAAGAGCTTACTCTTGTGATGCATTATCAGCTTCACAACTTGTTATTAAACTAAACAATACCATTGCATCTAATAACGATGCAAATATGTTTGTAACGCTTTTCTTAGGTATTTTAAATGTAAAAAGTGGTGAACTAAACTATGTTAATGCAGGTCACGATGAACCATATCTTATGAGCAAAGATAAAAAATATAAAAGAATTAAAGCAGTAGGAAACACAGTTGTCGGAGCTTTTGAAGGCTTAAATTACAAAGATGAAACCATGATTTTAGAGAAAAATTCTAAACTATTTTTATACACAGATGGAGTTACAGAAGCTTTTTCGAAAGAAGATGAACTCTTTGGAGATGAAAGATTAAGCAATTCTCTAAATGCATCCATCACCTGCAATACAGATGAAACCATACTAAATCTTCAAATATGCATGAACAGCTTCACAAAAGATTGTGAGCAAAGCGATGACATAACCATACTTATTTTAGAATTTGGTACAGATAAATGATGAGGTAATTCGATTGAGTAACAGACTTATAATAAGAAGAGTAACGAGCAGTTTTAAAGCTGCTTGTTATATTTTACTTGAATTAGTCTGATTATATTTTTATATCATTTTTTCCAGAAAACTCTTTAGAATTGGTATCTTCAACAATAACTTTTGCTATTTTGTCGGTTAAAACAGCAATATCTTGTGTTTGTGTGGCAATCATTGCATTTTGTTGAGTTTGTTGGTCTAAAAGATTTATGGCATCATTTATTTGTTCAATACCTACTAATTGTTCTTTACTTCCATTTCTAACATCTGAAATGAGTTGAATGGTTTGAGTGATATTTCCATTGAGTTTGGTATATCCTTGAATCATCTCTGAAGCAATATTTTTCCCTTGATTGGCTTTTTCTTTAGCGTGTTCTACGAGTTTTTTAATCTCTTGAGCTGCTTGTGCAGAGCGACTAGCAAGGTTTCTAACTTCTCCTGCAACAACTGCAAACCCTTTTCCTGCTTCTCCAGCTGTTGCTGCTTCAACGGCTGCGTTTAGGCTTAGAATATTGGTTTGAAAGGCAATTTGGTCAATAACAGAAATGGCATCATTAATCGAGTTAACTTGAGTGTTAATCTCTTCCATCGCACCTGTTGTTTGGTGTGCAAGTTTTTCTCCTGTTTGTGCGGATAAGGTTACATCATTGGCTAAATTTGACATTTTTGATATGTTATCTGTGGTTAGTCGGATGTTGCTCGTAACTTCTTCTAAAGCAGCAGCGGTTTGTTCTAAAGAAGCAGCCGCTTCATTGGAGGATTTATTTAAAGTATTAACATTATTAAGAAGTACCGTTGAACTGTTTTCCAAAGTAAGTCCATTTTTCATATTTTCAATAAGCATTTGAGTAATTTCTTTGCCTAAAATGTTGACATTATCTACTAAAATACCTAATTCACCTTCTAAATTTGAACGGTTAGTTGTTTTTGTAAAATCATATTTAGCATAACTTACTAATGTATTTAAGACTGCATTTACGTTAAAGTGAAGAGTATTTAACATATCATTGAAGACATTTTTTAACTCTAAAAGTTGAGGGTTATTTGGAATTGAATCAATTTGTCCTTTAAGATTTCCCAATTTTAATTGATTACAAATTAGAACGAATTGCGATACGGTGTTTCTGTCAATTGCAAGATCGGATTGAATTTTATCAATATTCTCATTGATAATTTTTGCCATAATTCCAAACTCATCCATTTCTTTCACTTCAAGATGATTAACTTTATTCGTTTTTTGCGATAAAAAATCAAAAAAGTTCAAAATTCCTTTTTGAGTGCTTTGGATTTTATTGCCAATAGAGTGGCTTACAAAATAGGCAAATACAACAGCAATAAGCAAAATAAGAAGTGTAATAGAGATGGTTTTAATAAGTAAGTTGGTTAAAGCAGCTTGAATAAAACCAATGTCAATATCTGCACCTAAAAGGTAAATTTGACCATTTTTTGAGCTTCGAGACGAAATAAGAGAATGAAAATTTCCATACTTATCTTCAGTCTCTTCTGTAAATTCATGATTGGCTTTGAAACCTGTTTTAATAGCATTGCTGGCATCGTATTGTGTCATAAATTCATCGTACTCTTTTTTTTCAAGCTCTTCATCTGTGGCACTTGAAATAAGTGTATAGATGTTGTTTTCATCTTTAATCATTAAGTAGATATATTGTAAACCAATACTTTTTGCAAAATGGCTTAGCTTTAGAAGATGCTTATCGTATGCGTCTGAGTCCATAGGATTTTTAGAATTATACGTATCTATAAAATCATTTCCTAAATATAAATCAATCCCATTAATACCGCTTTTTAATCGATGTTCAATCGAATCAAAAAAGGATTGTTTTTGACTTAAATAGATAAAAAAACCAAAAAAAGCACTGGCAAAAAAGGCAATACATAAAAGAGAAACAAATATTTTTTGTTTTACTGTAAGTAACATAAGATAGACTCCCTATAATAATGCGAAATAGTAACAAATAAATGCCAATTCTTTGTTGAGTGACTCAAATGTTTCAAAAAATTTCTTGTTATTTAAGATATTTGTATTACATTTTTTTATTATGGAATAAAAAAGAGAAACAAAGTAAAATACGCTATGTAAACAACAAAGGGTTATTGTGTCAAATCAAATACTAAAAAATTTAAAAATTTTGTTTGTAGAAGATGAAGATATTATTAGAAAAAGAACAGTTTCATCATTAGAGTATATTGTAGGAGAGGTAGTTGAGGCTTCAAATGGAATTGAAGCTTTGGAAAAACTTAAAAGTTTTATTCCCGATTTAATTATTACAGATTTAGAAATGCCTTTTATGAATGGTGTTGAATTAATAAAAAAAATCAGAGAAAAAGACAAAAATTTATGCTTAATGGTTTTAACCGCACATACGAGTGAAAAATATTTAATGCAACTAATAGATATGTACATTGAAAAGTATATTGTAAAACCAATCACTTTAGAAAAATTAATAGAGGCTTTGGAAAATTTCCAAAATTCATCTGTTAAATCCAAAATAATCAAAAAAGAGTTACCCCATGGCTACGAATATGATTGGAATCAAAAAATATTATTACATGAAAGCAAATTAATTTCTATAACAAAAAAAGAAATTCTATTTTTAGAACTACTATTTAAAAATAAGTATAACATCACCTCTTACTCTGAGTTACAAAGAGTTGTTTGGCAAGATAATGTTATGACTGATAACGCTTTAAGATCTCTTATTAGTGGGCTAAGAAAAAAACTTCCTAAAGATTTTATCTTTAATCTATCTGGTATGGGGTATAAAATTGTATAAAGCATTTAATATCTTTTTTTTAAAAAAGGTTTAGTAATGAAAACTTTAAAAATAAGAGATAAATTGTTGATTTTAAGTTTTATACTGTATATATATCTTTGCTTTTTAGGATTATTTTCATTTAAAATATATCAAGATAATTTTCCAACTCAAAACGGCAATTTTTATATATTGACTGGATTTTTATTCATAACACTACTATGGATTTTTATTGATATTAAAATTATTAGAGTTATTATTAAGCAAATTGAAAATGGGGAATTAACATTATTATCAAGTGATGTTAATGGGGAAATTACAAAAAAAAGTACAGAAGTAAAAGAAAATTTAAGTGATGATTATAAACTTATAGAAGAAGCAACGCTAACTTTAGAATATTTAAAACAAGGAAAGTTTGGTAATAGACTGCATGAAGAAGCCAAGACCAAAGAATTAAATGCATTAAAAAATGTTATGAATGAAATGATTAATAATCTAGAAAAAAAAATTCAAGAAGAGATACTTCAACGAACTAATCAAGAAAAACTTATGATTCAACAATCAAAACTAGCTGCAATGGGAGAAATGATAGCAAATATTGCACACCAGTGGAGACAACCAATAGGTGAAATAAACGCCATTTTAATGGAGGTTGAAACAATTTCAAGATATGGAAACCTTAAAAAAGAGCATTTGATTGAAAGTATAAAAAGTTGTAATGAAATTACCGAACATATGTCAAATACAATAAGTGATTTTCAAAGTTTCTTTAAACCCACAAAAGATAAAGATGATTTTTCTGTATTAAATGCCTGTAAAAAAGCAATTTCTATTATAAATGCTTCTTTAAAAAACAACAGTATTGAGTTAATTTTCGATATCAAAGAAGATAATATTATAAATGGGTATCCAAGTGAATTTTCTCATGCAATCTTAAATATTATATCAAATGCAAAAGATGTTTTAGTGTTAAGAAAAATTGTTAATCCTAAAATTATTTTAAGCATAAAAGTCGGTAAAAAGTTTACTTTAATTAAAATCGAAGATAATGCAGGAGGAGTAAACCTTGAAAACATTGATTCTATCTTTGAACCTTATTTTACAACTAAACACCCAAAAAAAGGGACGGGCATTGGACTTTATATGACAAAAATGATAATAGAAAACAATATGCATGGTTTTGTAAAAGTTTCAAACAGTAAAGATGGAGCAATCTTCACTATTAAAGTAAAATAATTATTATTTCACTAACCACACTTTTTACACACTTTTATTCAATTAATAAACCTTTTTATTTCCCTATAATTTATTAAATATAAAGAAAGGAAAAATATGAAAAAAAGTTTATTTTTTATTTTAGCTTTTGCAACTTTGTGTTTGCATGCTAATGAGGTTAAATATTCAAGTTCAGTTAAAAATTTATTTGAATCAGCAGATAGCTCAGGTTCAAAAGGACGGCTTCTTCCAACTTCTAAAATTAAAATCTTAGAAAAGAATGGTGAAAATATTAAGATTGAAATTGAAGGGTACATGAAAGATGGAGTAAGCAGTGCTGTTTATTACTCTATTGGAAAAAGAATTTTAGTTGCAGGTCTTAGTAAAAATGCAGAATTCGAATTTAAAACTATTTCAACGAGTAAAGATGAAGAAGGAGTTGAATGGCAAAAAGTTAGTTTTACAGCTTTTACTAAAAATGACAATCTAACAGACGACTTAAATGATTTATATAAAAATGCACAAGCTATTTTTGACGTTAATTGTGCAACCTGTCATCCTGGTCATCCATCAAGTGAATATACAGCTAATCAATGGCCTAGTATCATAAAATCTATGCTTACTAGAACTGCTATGACAAAAGATGAGAATTTCTTAGTAACACAATACTTACAAAAACATGCAAAAGATATGAAAGAAGGAGAATCAAAATGAAACTAATTAACAACAAAAGAAGAAGTGTTTTAAAATTTGCTGCACTTTTTGCAACAATTCCATTTATTGATGCGGTAACAAACAGAGGGACATTACTTGCAGGAACAATTGCCAGTTTCTCTACTACATTAGTTAAAAATGGTGAAGTAATCACAGCCGCTCACTGGGGAATGTTAAAATTAACAATCAAAGATGGAAAAATTATTAAATCTGAACCGTATCAAAAAGTCTCTGAACTTGAAAACTCACTTCAACTGTATACAGATGATTTAGTTTATGCAAAAGATAGAATTAAATACCCAATGGTTAGAAAATCATATTTAAAAGATCCAAATAATCCTAAACCTGAGTTAAGAGGTGCTGATGAATGGGTAAGAGTTTCATACGATGAAGCTATAAAACTTATATCAACACAACTTAAAAAAACAAGAAAAGATAAAGGTATTGAAGGTGTTTTTGCTGGAAGTTATGGTTGGAAAAGTTCTGGGAATATGCATAACTCAAGAATATTACTTCATAGACTTATGACTGCAACGGGTGGTTTTGTTGGAACTGCAGGGGATTATTCAACGGGAGCTTCTCAAGTAATTATGCCTCACGTTCTAGGAACAATTGAAGTTTATGAACAACAAACATCTTGGCCTATAGTTCTAGAACATTCAAAAGTTGTTGTAATTTGGGGAGCAAATCCACTATCAACTCTAAAGATTTCTTGGACATCAAGTGATGAGTATGGTCTTCATTATTTTGAAAAACTTAAAAAATCAGGTAAAAAAATTATTTGTATTGACCCTGTTAGAACTGAAACTTGTGATTATTTAAATGCACAGTGGATTGCACCTGTTCCAAATACAGACGTTGCATTAATGATGGGAATTGCACATACTTTAGTAGAGACTAATAAATATGATAAAAACTTCTTAGAAGAGTATACAGAAGGGTTTGAACAATTCAAAGATTATCTGTTTGGTAAAACGGACAAAATTGTAAAAGATGCTTCTTGGGCATCTAAAATTACTGGAATTGATGTAAAAACGATAAAAGAGTTAGCAAATGTTTTCTTTGATAATAGAACCATGTTAATGTCTGGATGGGGAATGCAAAGAGCACATCATGGAGAACAACCTCACTGGATGTTGGTTACACTTGCATCAATTCTAGGTCAAATTGGACTTCCTGGAGGTGGATTTGGATTATCTTACCATTACTCAAATGGAGGAAGCCCTACTGTAAAAGGTGGAATTATAGGTGGCATGACAGCAAGTACTGGAGCATCAGCTGGTACGGGTCAAAGTTGGTTGCAAAAAACAACTGAATTTTCATTCCCAGTTGCAAGAATTGCAGATGCTTTACTTAATCCTGGTAAAAAAATAGACTTTAATGGAAAAACAATTACGTATCCAGATATAGAGTTTATTTATTGGGTTGGTGGTAATCCAATGGTTCATCACCAAGATACAAATACATTAGTAAAAGCTTGGAAAAAACCTAGAACTATTGTTGTAAACGAAGCATATTGGACACCAACAGCTAGAATGGCAGATATTGTAATGCCTTCAACTACTTCGTATGAAAGAAATGACATTACCATGACGGGCGATTATTCAAACTTAAACATTGCTCCTATGAAACAAGCAGTTAAAAAACAAAATGAAGCAAGAGATGATTATCAAATTTTTAGTGATATAGCTAAAGAGCTTGGTGCATTTGAAGCATTTACACAAAATAAAACAGAAATGCAATGGATTGAAGAGTTTTATACTAAAGCTTATGATCAAGCAACACAAGCAAATCTTAAAATGCCAAAATTTAGAGAATTTTGGAGTAAAAATGAGCCTATAACTTTTGAAGCTCCCTATGAAAACACTCAATTTATTAGATATGAAGATTTTAGAGAAGATCCAATTTTAAATCCTTTAGGAACACCTTCAGGTAAAATTGAAATTTACTCAAAAACAATTGAGAAAATGAAATATGAAGATTGCCCTGCACATCCAACATGGATGGAACCAGTTGAATGGCTTGGAATGAAAACTAAAAGTGCAGAATTCGCAATGATTAGTGCACATCCAGCGCATAGACTGCATTCTCAATTAAATAATACAAGCCTAAGAGAAAAATATGCAGTAAGCAATAGAGAACCAATTTGGATTAATACAAAAGATGCAAAAACTAAAGGCATTAAAAATGGTGATTTAGTAAGAGTATTTAACGAAAGAGGTCAAATATTAACAGGTGCAATAATAACTGACGCTATTGCACAAGGAGTAGTTAAAGTTGATCAAGGTGCTTGGTATGCCCCTGCTGAGCCAGGAGTTGCTGGAAGTATTTGTACAAATGGTTCAGCAAATGTACTGACCATAGATATTCCATCTTCAAAACTTGCAAATGGAAATATCGCTCATACCGCTTTAGTAAATATTGAAAAATACAGTGGAAAAGTTCCAGAATTAAATATTTTTGAACAACCTAAATAGCTATATAAATATACAAAAGTAAAGTGAATCTTTACTTTTGTTATTAAAATATTCTAATCAAACTTCTATACTCACAATATTCTTTTTAATTTTATAAATTATTTTTCTTTTGACTTTTTCAACACTAGATTATTTAGAGGGTAATCCTTAATAGGCAAATATTAATTACCCTAAAATTTACCGTATTAAAACTTAGATTTAGTTGGAATGGTGAGGACTGACAAGGACAAGGATTTCGATAAAAGCCTTTAAAATGGGGGTTTAAAAGACTTATACGGACAGATTGAAATACTGTAATGGTGGAAGTGACGGGGGTCGAACCCGTGTCTTAAAACAGATACTATTAGCGTCTACATGTTTAGAGGGGTTGAAAAATTTCACTTTACAACAGCTCAGCCCGCAAGGCAATTGTAAAGCTAAGATTTGGAATGTCTCTAAATGGGTCAATCAGTACCATAAAGATAATCTATCTGGGTGAGCCTTCGATAACCTGCATAGATAGAATCTACAGCGAAAGCCTCCTGTCCTCAAGCCCTAAGGCGAGTACAAAATAATAAACTTATGCTATTTTAGCGTAAGCTGGAGCGTAATTTGTATTGTTTGCGTCTAAAAATTTTGAACTTTTTAAGGCGGTTCAGACCTACATGCAACTAATCCTCTCTGCTCTAATCGAAGCCAAATCACTCCCATTAAAGTAAATCGAATATTATTATAGCTAAAATTTGATATAATGACAACTATTATAAAATATTAAATTTTACTAAGGACTAAGATGCAAAAAGGAATTTTAATTATAGGTGCAGGTGGAGTTAGCCGAGTTGCTACTGTTAAGTGTGCTATGAATATTGATACATTTGAAAAAATTACATTGGCTTCACGAACAATCAGTAAATGTGAAGCTATACAAACGGATATTAAAAAAAATCAAAAAGTTGATATTGATGTAGCAACGGTTGATGCTGACAATGTTGAAGCACTTGTGGCTTTGATTAAAAAAGTGAACCCAAAACTTGTCTTAAATGTGGCATTGCCTTACCAAGATTTAACTATTATGGACGCTTGTACGCAAAGTGGTGTGGATTATGTGGATACTGCAAATTATGAACATCCTGATGAAGCAAAATTTGAGTACAAAGAGCAATGGGCAAGAGATGAACAGTTTAAAAAAGCTGGTGTTATGGCACTTTTAGGAAGTGGTTTTGACCCAGGAGTTACTGGTGTTTTTTGTGCTTATGCCCAACAAAATATTTTTGATGAAATTCACACGATTGATATTATGGATTGTAACGCAGGTGACCATGGATACCCTTTTGCAACCAATTTTAACCCTGAAATCAATTTACGAGAAGTAAGCGCCAATGGAAGATATTGGGAAGAGGGTAAGTGGATTGAGACTAAACCTCTAGAAATAAGAGTTGAGCATGATTACCCTGAAATTGGAGTTAAACCCTCTTATTTACTTTACCATGAAGAGTTAGAATCGTTAAGCAAAAATATTAAAGGCTTAAAGCGAATTCGATTTTTTATGACTTTTGGTGATTCATATATTCAACATATGAATTGCCTTCAAAATGTGGGAATGTTAGGAATTGAACCTGTTATGCACAAAGGACAAAAGATTATTCCTATTGAATTTTTAAGTACACTTTTACCAGATCCTTCTAGTTTAGGACCACGAACGGTAGGAAAAACCAACATTGGATGCATTATTGAAGGGCTAAAAGATGGGGTTAAAAAGAAAATCTACATCTACAACATTTGTGACCATCAAGAATGTTACAAAGAAACAGGTTCACAAGCCGTTAGTTACACAACAGGAGTTCCTGCAATGATAGGTGCAAAAATGTTGTACAAAGGTATTTGGAAAAATAAAGGGGTGTTTAATATTGAAGAGTTTGATGCACAACCTTTTATGGATGAGCTAATGATTCAAGGGCTACCTTGGAAAATTATTGAATTAGACTAATTTTTATATAAAGGAAAAAAATGCAAAAGTATATTTGTACGGTATGTGATTATATTTACGACCCAGCTATTGGAGATGTTGACAGTGGTGTTGAACCGGGAACAGCATTTGAAGATATTCCACAAGATTGGGTATGTCCTGATTGTGGAGTTACAAAAGACGATTTTGAACCTTATGAAGAGGATTGAGCTATCAAAAATTTAGAAAACTTACCAAGTCCTTGCTATATTTGTGAAGAGAAATTGCTTCGGAAAAATTTAGAACTGTTAAAAAAAGTACAAGACGAAGCGGACGTAAAAATTCTTTTAGCACTTAAAGGCTTTGCTCTTTGGTCGACCTTTGATTTGTGTCGACAATATTTAAAAGGGTGCTGTGCCAGTGGTTTAAATGAAGCACTTTTAGCCAAAGAAGAGTTTAAAGCAGAAGTGCATACGTACTCTCCTGCTTTTAAAGAAGATGAAATAGATAAAATTATTGAAATTTCTAACCATGTTGTTTTTAACTCGTTTGCTCAATATAAAAAATATAAGCAAAAAGCCATAGGAAAAACTTCATGTGGATTGAGGATTAATCCTGAATATTCGAGTGTTGAAGTGGATTTATATAATCCTTGTTCTCCCTTTTCACGCTTAGGAATTACTAAAGCTAATTTTCAAGCTAATGAGTTAGATGGTATTGAAGGGCTACATTTTCATGCTTTATGTGAACAAAATGTGGATGCACTTGAAGGGGCTTTAGCCAATTTCGAAAAGAATTTTGGAGTTTATTTCTCTCAATTGAAATGGGTTAACTTTGGTGGCGGTCACCACATTACAAGGTCAGATTATGATGTTGAGGGTTTAATAACTCTGTTGAAAAATTTTAAACAACGCTATCCTCATTTGGAAGTCTATTTAGAACCAGGAGAAGCCATAGGGTGGCAAACGGGAGTGTTGGTAGCTACTGTTTTAGATATTGTTCAAAATGGCATGCCTTTGGCTATTTTAGATACTTCTGCGGAAGCTCATATGCCTGATACTCTTGCTATGCCATATCGTGCAACTATTCGAGGAGCTGGATTACCCAATGAGAAAAAACACACCTATAGATTGGGTGGAAATACGTGTTTAGCCGGAGATATTATTGGAGATTACTCTTTTGATGAGCCCCTAAAAGAAGGGGATAAAATTATTTTAGAAGATATGATTCATTACACTATGGTAAAAACGACTACC
This sequence comes from Arcobacteraceae bacterium, assembly GCA_041672955.1. GTDB lineage: Bacteria > Campylobacterota > Campylobacteria > Campylobacterales > Arcobacteraceae > Marinarcus. The sequence continues at coordinate 15,778 of JBAYYP010000014.1, read as the reverse complement.
TTTAATGGCATTAATCTTCCAAGTATAGTTCTTTTAAAAGAAGACAATTGTTACTTAACTGTAAGAAATTTTGGTTATAATGATTACAAAGAAAGACTCTCTTAAAAGGAATTAAATGGGACAAGACAGAAAAATCATTGAAAATGAATTTAAAGATATGGAAGTTATAGATACCGCAAAGCCAGTTAAACACGATTATGACAGCAAAAACAGAGTTCGTGAAAAGATTAAGGAAAAAGAGGTAGATGGTGCTACAAAAGTTCAAATTTGGGTTAGAAAAGAGACTTTAGAGTATGAAAAAGAGTTAATTAAACTACAAATTGAATTGTTGAAATTCCAAAAACATGTAAAAGAGCAAGGCTTAAAAGTACTCATGTTATTTGAAGGTCGAGATGCAGCAGGTAAGGGTGGTACGATTAAAAGAATCACTGAACACTTAAACCCAAGGGGTGCAAAAGTAGTTGCTTTAGAAAAACCAAGCGATACAGAAAGAACTCAATGGTATTTCCAAAGATATACACAACATCTTCCTAGTGCTGGTGAAATTGTTCTGTTTGACAGAAGTTGGTATAACCGTGCTGGTGTTGAACCTGTTATGGGATTTTGTACAACGTCTGAACATCATGAATTTTTAAGAGAAGTGCCTGAATTTGAAAAAATGTTGGTAAAATCGGGAATTGTTTTGATGAAATTTTACTTTTCCGTTTCTAAAAAAGAGCAAGCAAGACGTTTTAAAAAACGAGAATTTGACCCTTTAAAACAGTATAAACTCTCTCCTGTAGATAAAGAGTCTCAACAACTTTGGGACAAATACACTATTGCAAAATTTTCAATGCTTATGTCTTCTAATACAGAATTAGCTCCATGGCTTATTATTAAAAGTGATAATAAGAAAAAAGCACGACTTAATTGTATTAAATCGGTTCTTTCTAAAGTCGAATATCCCAATAAAGCTCCTGCTGATTTTTTTGAAATTGACAAAAGTATATTAATTACGGGAACTCAAGAGTTAGTAAAAATGGAAAAAGACAATAAATTTGAAAGGCAACAATAAGATGAATTTGAATGATTTTGACAAGACAGAAGAAAGCGGTTTATATATTTCAAAAGAGGCTCATCCTACTTTTGGAAAAAAATATATTGCACGATTTCAACACAATAAAAAAAGATATGTCAAAGTTCTAGGCTACACCAAAAAAGATAATATAACAAAAAAAGTAGCTATCTCTTTATTGTTAAAATTTAAAACTTCTTTAGAACTGCATGATAATATTGAAGCAAAAGATATTATTATTAATCCTAAAACACATGAAGTTAAGTTTGATAAAACTATTGCACAACTTCAAGAAGAGAATAGTTTTTTACGTTCAGTTTTAGGTAAAGAGTATCGAAATGTTGATATTAACGTCTTAAAAGATGGCATACAAAAAATTTACGATGCGCAAGAACTTAAAAATTATCAAATAGAACTTATAAAGTTGCAAGATTATCTTGAAAAACAAAATAAACGAATGATTATTTTGTTTGAAGGGCGAGATGCTTCAGGAAAAGGGGGAGCTATTAGAAGAATTACACGATACATGAACAATAAGCATTATCGTGTAGTAGCACTTGGAAAACCTACTGAAACGCAACGAAATCAATGGTTTATGCAAAAATATGTGGAACACTTTCCTACGGGTGGAGAGATGGTGCTATTTGACAGAAGTTGGTATAATCGTGCTATGGTTGAACCAATTTTTGGATTTTGTACACAAGAAGAGTATGAAATTTTTATGGAAAATGTGGTCAACTTTGAACAAGATTTAGTAAGACAAGGGATGATTTTGACAAAATTGTATTTTTCGGTTTCAAAAACAGAACAAAAAGTACGATTTGATAGACGAATTAATGATCCCTTACGACATTGGAAGTTTTCTGAAGTCGATATGCAAGCTCAAGATTTGTGGGGAGAGTTTTCAGATAAAAAATATGAAATGCTTAAACGAACAAGTTCAAGAAGTGCTCCATGGCATATTGTCCGAAGTGACAACAAACATCTTGCGCGATTAGAAGCTATGAAAATAATTCTTAATTCAGTTGATTATGAAGGCAGAAATTACTCTTTAAACTTTGAAGCACGAGAAGATATTAATATTTCAGTTCAAAAAGAGCTTCTTCAAATGAGAAAATCAGAAAATTATTAACAATAAAAAAGTGAAGTTTTTCACTTTTTTATATATTAAACCACTTAAAAAAGAGAAAAAAAGCACTCTCTTTTTATGTGTAAAAAATGATTTTATTAAAGCTTTAGTAAATCTTAGATAAAATCACTAAAAATTTAAAAACGGAGTTAAATTCTATGGAATTCAATGCAAAAAAAATCGATTCTGCCAATGCAGTTATTACAAGTACAATAACAAAAGAAGAGATTGAAAAAAATCTTGCTAAAGTAGCCAAAGATGCTGCTAAAAACTTAAAAGTTGACGGATTTAGAAAAGGGAAAGTTCCTGCTAATGTTATTAAAGCAAGATACGGGCAAAAATTAGAAGAAGATGCAACAAGTGAAGCGTTAAGAGTTTTATTTACTCAAGGATTAAAAGAGTTAGGTATTTCGGATGAAGCGTTAATTGGTGAACCAAATATTACAAAATTTGATAAAAAAGAAGATGGTTCAATTGATGTTGAAGTAAAATTAGCGTGTCGACCTACTATTGATTTAGGTGACTACAAAGCATTGATTCCTGAAGTTAAAGCACAAGAAGTAAGTGCTGAAGAGGTTGATAAACGAATGCAAGATATGGCAGCATCTTCTGCTCCTATTGAAAAATTAAAACGAAAAAGAGCTGCAAGAGAGAATGATTATGCAGTAATCGATTTTGAAGGATTTGTTGGTGGAGTTGCTTTTGATGGTGGAAAAGCAGAGCAATATACACTTCAATTAGGTTCTAACTCATTTATTCCTGGTTTTGAAGACCAAGTAATTGGAATGAAATATGAAGAACAAAAAGATATTGTTGTAACATTTCCAACAGAGTACCAAGCTAAAGATTTAGCAGGAAAAGAAGCTACATTTAAAGTAACACTTCATGAACTAAAAGAAAAAGGTGAAGCTGTAATTGATGATGAATTTGCAAAAAAAGTATTACCAAACGAAGAGAATGCAACAGTTGATTCATTAAAAGAAAAAATCAAAGAACAAGTTGCCAATGAAAAAAGAGGGGTTTACTACAGAGAAGAGTTGAAACCAGCCTATTTAGATATTTTAGTTGAAAAATTAGATTTTGCACTTCCTGCTACTGTGGTTGAACAAGAAGTTAATATGGCTTTAAATGCAAAAGTAAGAACAATGAGTGAAGAAGAGATTAAAGCATTACAAGAAGATGAGTCTAAGGTAGATGCGTTAAGAGAAGAATTTAAAGAAGATGCTTCTAAAAGTGTAAAAGCTACTTTTATAGTTGATGCATTAGCAAAAGCGGAAGGTATTAGTGTAAGCGATCAAGAAGTTTCACAAATTTTATATTATGAAGCTATGCAAATGGGTCAAAATCCACAAGATGTGTTAAAACAATATCAAGATGCAGGATATTTACCTGCTATTAAAATGTCAATGATTGAAGATAAAGTTATTACTAAATTATTAGACGAAAAATCAGGGAAATAATATGAGTTATATTCCTTATGTAGTTGAAAAAACAGGACGAGGTGAACGAAGTTATGATATTTATTCACGACTTCTAAAAGACAGAATTATTATGTTAAGCGGCGAAGTTAATGACGCTGTTGCATCTAGTGTTGTGGCTCAATTACTTTTTTTAGAAGCAGAAGATCCTGAAAAAGATATCTACTTGTACCTTAACTCTCCAGGGGGAGTAATTACAAGTGGGATGTCTATTTATGATACGATGAATTATATCAAACCGGATGTTTCTACTATTTGTATTGGACAAGCAGCATCTATGGGGGCATTTTTACTAAGTAGTGGGGCTAAAGGAAAAAGATACTCTTTACCTCATTCACGAATAATGATTCACCAACCTTTAGGGGGCGCAAGAGGGCAAGCTACGGATATTCAAATCCAAGCTAAAGAGATTCAACGAATGAAAGATATGCTTAATCAACTAATTGCTGATCAAACAGGACAACCTTTAGAAATAATAGAAAAAGATACTGACAGAGATTATTTTATGAGTGCCGAAGAAGCAAAAAACTATGGATTGATTGACAAAGTGATTGCAAATCATAACTAGATAGAATGATGATACGAGAAATACTGACTTATCCTAACCCCATTTTAAGAAAAAAATCACACAATGTAGTGAAGTTCGATGAAGAACTTCACACTTTGTTAGATGATATGTATGAAACCATGCTTTGGCACAGTGGCGTAGGGCTTGCTGCCATTCAAGTGGGCTTACCTCTTAATGTGTTAATTATTAATATACCCAATGAAGATGAACTGCAAGATGTAAGTGAACTTATAGAAGCTATTAATCCTAAAATTACGCACAAAGAGGGTATTCAAATCTTCACAGAAGGGTGTTTAAGTGTTCCTGGGTTTAATGAAGATGTTAAACGCGCACAACATGTTGTTGTAGAGTATTTTGACCGCTTTGGGACTTTAAAAACTATGGAAGCTGAAGAGTTCTTAGCAGTTGCGTGGCAACATGAAATGGAGCATTTAGAAGGGCATCTGTTTATTGAAAAACTTTCAATTATAAAGCGGAAAAAATTTGAAAAAGAGTGGAAACGAAAGCTCAAAGAAGAGAGTAAGAAAGCATAAAACAAAAAGACAAAAATATTTAAAAAGTAACATTCTAAGGTGTAATTAACCTAAAAAAAATTATAATCATTTAAACTACTTTAAAGATTATAGAATGAAACAATTAAAATGTGCTTGTTTAGAAGCGCTTGACGCCACTTGTGTTGAAGTTGAAGCTACGTTTACCAAAGGGTTGCCCTCTTTTTCTATTGTTGGACTTGCTACTAGTTCTATTCAAGAATCAAGAGATCGTATAAAATCAGCACTTTTAACTAATAATTTTAAATTTCCTCCTAAAAAAATTACCATCAACCTCTCTCCTTCTGATATTTCAAAAACGGGAACGCATTTTGATTTAAGCATTGCTTTACTTGTTGCTTTAAATGATGAAGATGTTAAGTTTGATGACTTTTTTGTTTTTGGGGAAGTAGGACTTAATGGGAAATTAAAAGATACGCATACTATTTTTGTAATGATTTTATCATTAACCCAACAAGGGCTTTTGAAAAATGTACTTATTCCCCAAGAATCGGTTGAGAAAGTTTCAACTATTCCTAATATTAATATTTTCTCTGTTAAAAGTGTTACTCAAGCGTGTGATTTTTTTCGTTTTAATAACAAACAATCTTGCAAAGTAGAACCCAATAATTTTGAATATAAAAATATAGAGATTAACAATACAAAATATTACTATATGACAGAGTATGCTTTTAATTATAGCGATGTAAAAGGGCAACAAATAGCCAAAAAAGCTTCTATGATAGCAGCTGCTGGCAATCATAATATTTTGTTTGAAGGAAGCCCTGGGTGTGGAAAGTCTATGATTACAAAACGCTTACGTTATATTATGCCACCAATGAGTTTAGAGGAGATTTTGGAAAAAGCCAAGCTTGATTCCCTTGATAGTATTCAACCTAGTTTTACGCCATTAAGAGTCTTTAGAAACCCGCACCACAGTTCCACGCGTGCTTCTATATTTGGGGGCGGAAGTCAAATTGCACGCATAGGTGAAGTGGCTTTGAGTAATAATGGCATTTTATTTTTTGATGAATTGCCTCATTTTGATAAAAATATTCTAGAAGCGTTAAGAGAGCCTTTGGAGGATTATAGAATTTTAATTAGCCGTGTGAATTCAAAAATAAATTATAAGACAAAATTTATGTTTATTGCGGCTCAAAATCCGTGTCCTTGTGGAAATTTATTAAGTTCTAAAAAAGAGTGCCGTTGCAATGAACTTGAAATTAATCGATATAAAAATAGGTTATCTGAACCTTTTTTAGACAGAATTGATCTATATATTACCATGAATGAAGTCAGCAGTGAAGATTTAGCCGATGTAAATTCTGCACAGCTACATAAAAAAGTATTACAAGCTTTTAGTATGCAAAAACAACGAGGACAAACGGATTTAAATGGCAAATTAAGCGATGAAGAGTTAAATGTGTATTGCATTATGAATACAGAGTCTCAAGAGATTTTACAGCAAGCCATCTCTTCTTTAGGGCTATCTTTTAGGTCTACGAATAAAGTCTTAAAAGTTGCACGAACCATTGCAGATTTAAGTTTGAGTATAGAAATAGAAAAAACACATATGCTAGAAGCACTGAGTTATAGAAAACGGTAGAGGAAGTAAGAGTTTGTGCTTATACCATCTGTTATAAATATTTTGATAAAATAGAAGATATAAATTAAGGAAAATAGTAATGACAAAATGCGGATATGTATCAGTAATAGGGCGTCCCAATGCTGGGAAAAGTTCTCTTTTAAATTGGTTAGTGGGTGAAAAAATTGCGATGGTGTCGCATAAAGCCAATGCCACGCGAAAACGCTCAAATATTATAGTTATGCACAACGATGACCAAGTTGTTTTTGTAGACACACCAGGGTTACATGTAACTGAAAAACTGCTCAACCAATTCATGCTTGATGAAGCGTTAAAAGCAATGGGTGATTGCGATTTAATTCTTTTTTTAGCTCCTGTAACTGACCAAGTTTATCACTATGAAGATTTTTTAGAGAAAAATAAAAAAGGAACAAAACATATTTTGCTTCTTACAAAAATAGATTTTGTCTCCAATGAAGAGATGCTTGAAAAAATCAAAGAGTATGAAAAATTCAATGATAAGTATGAATCTATTATTCCTATTTCTATTAAAAAAGCGACTAAAGCAGCTGATATTTTAGACACAGTTGTTAAACATCTTCCTGTACATCCTCCTTTATTTGATACAGAAATTATGACTACTGAGCATTTAAGAGATATTTTTAAAGAGTTTATCAGAGAGTCGATTTTTGAAAACATTAGCGATGAAATTCCTTATGAAACCGATGTTTTAATCAATAAAGTGGAAGAAAAGCCCAATGTAGATGTTATTAAAGCTACTATTATTGTGCAAAAAAGTACTCAAAAAGGGATGATTATAGGCAAAAATGCAACGGCTATAAAACGAATTGGAAAAGATGCTCGAGAGAAAATTGAAAAGCTTACGGGCAAAAAGTGCTTCTTAGAATTGTTTGTCTCTATTAAAAAGGGGTGGACTAAAAACAAAGAAGGTTTAAAAGAACTAGGATACGATGTAGACTAAAAAATATTAGTAATTAATCTATAAAACAAGCTTTACAAAAATAACATTAAAGTTATATTTAAACTAAATTATTATAATCTACAAACATTAGGATTGTAGGTGGCAGTATGAATAGTATTGATATAAAGCAAATAGGCTCTTGGCTTATAGATGTTAGTGAACCAATAGCACCAAAACATTTTCATGAATTTGCCTTTTTTCAGCTTGAAGAAAAAGGTATTGTAAAAAACGCACAAAGTGTGCTTTTTTACTCTTACATAAAGGAGTGCCAAAAATATTTTTTGGCACATTTTTACGCTTGTAGCGAAACCTCTTTTATTGAACCACAAATATTAAAAGCCTATTTTCTAAAACAAATTTATCTTAATAAGCAGACGATTGTATTTATTTTAAATGACTATTTTGCCATTTATGAAAATGAGGAGTTGCTCTTTTTTAAGCCAACTAAACAAAAAGTAACAACGGAACAAATAGGTAATTTTGTAGAAAAAAGCCTGCAATTAAAAATTGATCTCTGTATTGAGATTGATGAAAAAGAGAAATTAGAACTAAAAGAAGAGTTTATAAAAAACTGCTTGACCTTAAAAAAACCAATATTTCTAAAAAACAATCATTATAAAGAGTTAAAACGATTTGCGTATTTTAGTTTATTGGCAACCTTTTTTGTAACTATAATAGTTGTTTATGAAACTATGTACGAAAACAAGAAAAATTATAAACAAAAAGTTACATACTATTCTCCTAAAAAAGAGCTAATAAGCGCAAAAATAGTTTTGTTTTTGCAAAATATTAACTCTTTTAATCTTGAAATGCAAACAATGACAATAAGCAATGAAAGTGTGCATTTTTTTCTTAGGCATCCTAAAAAAACGCAATTAATTGAGTTTCTGACTCTGTATAAAGGTGAAGTTAAAACCTTAAACTATAATGAACAAGAGAAAATGTATGAACTTAATGCTCTATTTAAACTCAGTTGAAACAAAGCTCAAAACGCTTAGACGCTCCCAAAAAATACAACTGTATTTACTTCCTTTTATAGTGGCCATTTTAGTTGTTCTTAATTTTGTAGAGATTAAAAGCCAAATTTTATTTGAGCCTAAGAAAGAGTTAGAAAAAAACAGTGTTGACAGTTACAGTTTTATAAAACAGCTAGAAACATTTGCTTTTGAAAACAAGTTAACTCTTTTTAATATAAAACAAAATGGCAGGGTATTTAATCTTGAAATTGAAGGAGAATTTTCTAATATTATTAAAGCCATACATTTTTGTGAAACCTATGAAAGTGTAAATGAGATTGAAAATATCAAACTCCGATTTATTGAAGAAACAGCCCATTTGAAAATCTATTTTGAATTAGCAGAACATAAATATGAACCCAATGAAAAAGAGATATCCTTTTCGTTAAAGAAATCAAAAATTCCAATAGTGGAACAAGCAGTTGAACAAATGAAACAGAGCCTTGAAATCAATGCCATTATAAATAAAGAAGCGCTAATAAATAATCAATGGGTGTGTGAAAATGATTTGATTTTAGGGCATAAAGTTTTAAAAATTAATCAACATACGGTGGTCGTTATAAATGAAAAAAAAGAAGAGTTGGAGCTAAAACTTATTAAGGAGTAGGGTGTGAGTATTTTAAATAATTATGTCATTGATTACAATTTAATTTGTGAATTTGATGAAGAAAAGTTAAAAGAGTGTGGTTTTGTACCTATTTTAAAAGATGATTTTTTGCTCTTAGTTGCCCACACAAATCAAGCTAAATTAGAGTATTTAACAACTCAATATCATATTCCTATTCAAAGTATAATAATAACTTCCAGTGAACTTCTTTTTTTATTAGAAAATAGGAAAATAAAGCAAAAAATATACGATAATGCTTTAAAAGCTATTGGCTTAAGTGATTATAACTCCTCTTACATTAATAATTTTCTAACACATTTAATTGAATTTTCTATTTTAAAAAATGCCAGTGATATTCATATTGAAACACAAAAAGAGGCGTTAACCATTCGCTTAAGAATAGATGGCTTGTTGCAACACTTTTTTAGATTTGACTTGGCATTTTATACCGTTATTAGTGCAGTTATTAAGCTTTTGTCTTCTATGGATATTACACAAAAACGAATTTCACAAAATGGGCGTTTTAGTAAAATACTTAGCGCCAGTGAAGTGTATGATTTTAGAGTATCCGTTATGCCTACTATCAACGGAGAGTCCATAGTGATTAGAATTTTAGATAAGAAAAGTGTCAATATAAGTTTAGATAGCTTGGGTTTTGAAAAAACTATTTTAAACACCTTAAAACAATCTATTGAAAGCACACAAGGTTTAATACTTGTAACGGGACCTACTGGAAGTGGTAAAACAACCACTTTGTACTCTATTTTAAAAGAGTTAAATTCTGTAAATAAAAAAATTATTACTATTGAAGACCCTGTGGAATATCAGATTGAAAATATCCAACAAATTGCTGTTAACAGCGAGATTAACTTAGGGTTTAGTGAAATACTTCGTGATGTATTAAGACAAGACCCGGATATTATTATGATAGGAGAAATAAGAGATGTAAGCTCGTTAAAAATAGCCATTCAAGCTTCTTTAACGGGGCATTTGGTTTTAGCAACCTTACATGCTAATAATGCTATTTCTACTATTAATCGTTTGCTAGATTTAGAAGCCGAATCGTTTTTAATTGCTTCAACACTAAAAGCCATTATTTCACAAAGGCTTGTTTTAAAACTGTGTTGTGAGTGCAAAAAAAGAGCAGATGAAGAACAATTTATTGCCAAAGGGTGTGAAAAATGCAATTTAACGGGTTATCAAAACAGAATGATGGTTAATGAAATTTTAGTTATAGATGAAGAGCTTTCTTCCATGATAATACAGCAAAAAAGCACTCACGAACTTTTACAATATGCAAAAGATAACGGCTTTAAATCTTTGTATGAAAATGCTTTAGAAAAAGTGAAAGAGGGAGTAACTACATTAAGAGAAGTTTATAAAGTGACCCGATTTTGAAAACATATAAAATTGTGTATCAAGAGAATAAAACTTTAAAAACAATAATTATAAAAAGTAAAGACATATACAAGGAGACTTTACCTAAAAATATAATTGCCAGAGAAGAAATTGTTATAAAAAAGAGAATAAAATTTAAAAAACGGGTACAAAGCAGTGAAGTTTTTGCTTTGTTTAATGAACTTAATATCATGCTTCAAGCTAATATTTTATTCAATGATGCTGTTGAAATTTTACATAAAAGTACAAAAAACACTCAACTCAAAGAGATGTTGTTTACTTTAACGCACGCCTTAAAAAACGGAAAAAAACTCGATGAGGAACTTAAACCCTATAGAGCAATTTTAGGCACACTTCCTTTGGTTTTTTTAAGAATTGCACAAGACAATGGAAACTTAAAAACAGTTATGAACTCTTTGGTGCTAGTGCTTAAAAGTAAACAAGATAGTAAAGAAATTTTAACAAGTTCCCTAAGGTATCCTTTTGTGCTATCCTTGTCATTGCTTTTTTTAACGCTTTTTTCATTTTATTTTGTTGTGCCAAAATTTGAACACCTTTTTTTACAGTATGAATCCAATTTACCATGGGCAACAAAAGCATTGTTATACTTTAAAGAGCTTGTCCACAACTATTTTTTCTATTTTTCAAGTTTTTTAATTGCATTGATATTTTTAATGCAAGTAAAGTATAAACAAAGCCAAACTTTTAGGTATCAAGTAGACAAATGTTTGATTTTATATCTGCCTCTTTTAAGCAAAGTTATTTTCTATACACAATTTCAACTCTTCTTTTTGAGTGTGACTATTTTACTCAATGACAAATATAAATTTCAAACAGCATTTAACAATTCTCATGTCTTAATTAGTAATTGTTATTTAAAAGAGAAGTTAAAAAAGATAAATCAGCAGATTCAAAGCGGAAAATCAATATTATTTGCCTTTGAAAACGCTAAGTTATTCGATGAATTGGTTCTTAGACTTATAAGCGTAGGAGAACAAAGCAATTCATTGCACATTACAATAAATGAAGTGGAAAAGATATACAAAAAAAGAGTAAAGGACTCTTTTAAAAGCTTTACTGCTTATATCGAACCTATCTTTTTTATTTTAATATCTACTTTTATTGTATGGCTAATGTTGGCAATTTTTATGCCCATTTGGAATTTAAGCGATGCCATGAATATGTAAAGAGGAAAACAATGCAAGAAAAAGATTTTGAAAATGCTGTAAAAAATATGCTTACGTATTTAGGCGAAGATATTACACGAGAAGGACTGGTAAAGACTCCGCAACGAGTTCGTAAAGCCATGGAGTTTATGTGCAGTGGTTACAAAGAAGACCCTAAAAGTATTATTGAAAAAGCCTTATTTACTTCAACCAATGATGAAATGGTGGTACTTAAAGATATAGAATTTTACTCTCAATGTGAACACCATATGCTGCCTATTATTGGAAAAGTGCACGTAGCATATATTCCCAATGGAAAAGTAGTTGGATTGAGTAAAATCCCAAGAGTCGTTGATGTTTTTGCAAGACGACTACAAATACAAGAACAATTCACCGAACAAATTGCCGATGCACTTAATGAACACTTAAAGCCCAAAGGGGTTGCTGTAGTTGTAGATGCTAGGCATATGTGTATGGAGATGCGAGGAGTTCAGAAAATATGTTCAACTACTGTTACTTCAGCACTTAGAGGATTGTTTAAAAAAGAGAAAAAAACTAAAGATGAATTTTTGTCCATTATCTCTTCTTCTTTTATAAAATAAAACCCCAAAAAGGAGCTATATGATTAATTGCTTTGTTCAAAAAGGAAACCGACTTAGTGTAATTGAAGGTCTCGATGTTTTTGAAAATAATGAAGATAGAAACAGTGTAATTTGGATTGATATGGTCAGACCTAATTATGAAGAGATTAAGGCAGTTGAAGCCATTTTTGATATTAGTTTTCCCACTAAACAAGAGAGTGAAGAGATTGAATTAAGTTCAAGGTATTGGGAAGAAGATAACCGTATTGAAATTAACAGTTATTTTTTAATTAATGACAACGGTCACCCTTTCAATGAAACAGTCTCTTTTATTTTACAAGGGAAACTTCTTATTTCAATCCGATATAAAGAGTTAGCAAGTTTTAGTGCATTTACCAAACGACTGCTTAGTTCACCTAAAGAGTTTAGAAATGGGTACTCTATTTTTTGTCAAATTATAGATATTAGAATTGATGCCGATGCTGATACTATTGAAGATTTATCTAAAGAGATTGCAAAAATTAGGAAACATGTATTTACAGACTATTCTAACGATGATGAAGAGATTTTAGAAAAGATTTCAGCTTTTGAAGATTTAAATATGAAAATTAGAGAAAATCTAACAGATAAGCAAAGAATATTAAGTTCACTTTTAAAATGTGAAAAATATAGTGAAGAAAAAAATGAGATTCCTATAATGCTTAAAGATATCAGATCTCTTATTGAATATACTAATTTTAACTTTGAACGACTCGATTATTTGCAAAATATATTTATAGGTATTTTAAGTGTTGAGCAAAATAAAGTTATTAAAATCTTTACTATTGTTAACGTAGTCTTTCTTCCACCTACACTAATTGCAAGTATTTACGGAATGAACTTTGAAGGAATGCCTGAACTTAATTGGGAATATGGATATGTGTTTTCAATTTTGTTTATGATTTTATCTTCAGTTACCCCAATTGTTGTATTTAAGAAAAAAGGGTGGATTTAATTAGATGTTCCAATGTAAGTAGTAGCTGAAAAGCTACTACTTACTTTTTGCTAGTAAACAGACTAAACTTCATTGTTTAAAGCCGTATAAGTCTCTATTTTAGTAATATTTAAAGGCTGAGGTTTGCTTAAGATGGTTTGAATTAAATCGTTAGAGAGCTCTTTGGTATAAGCAATGAATTTCTCTTTATCTTTCCCTTTTAACTCATTTTTAGTAACTTTTATAATATTAGCAGGATTAATAGCTCGACCATTTTGGTATAAACCAAAGTGTAAATGGGGACCTGTACTCATGCCCGTACTTCCTACATAACCAATAACAGTTCCTTGTTTAACGTATTGACCAGATTTTACATTTGAGTATTTGCTCATATGAGCGTATAAAGATTTATAATTTCCCTCATGTCGTATTTCAATAGTCTTACCGTATCCGCCTTTAACACCTTTAGAGATGATTTTTCCAGAAGCCGCAGCAACTATTGGTCTGCCTGCAGGAGCTGCGTAGTCAATCCCTAAGTGTGCTCTGTATCGTTTTAAAACAGGATGCCATCTTTTATAGGTAAAGCGGTCAGAAATTCGTGTGTAATTTAGGGGAACTTTCATAAAAAAACTTGTGAGATTTCGTCCCAATTGGTCATAATAAATGCCATCGTGTTTGTTTTTAAAAATATAAGTCTGTTTTTTTCTGGCTTCCACTAAAGCAGCATGAATAGTAGGAGTTCCATAATATTGTCCCATTCGTATTCGTTGAGTGTATTTTATAGCAACATGGTCACCTTTTCTCATACGCTTAAAATCGGCTAGCTTGTCAAAAGAGCGTACAAATTCATTGGCTAAACTCTCATTTGAAGTGGCATTTAAAATATCTTGATAAGGAGAATATGAAATAGGAATAGCAATAGTTTGAGTAACTTCTTCAAAAGAAATTGGGGTGGTTGTAAAAACGAACTTGTCATTTTCTTTGTACAAATGTAGTTGCATCTCTTCACTAATAGGAATTAGCACTTGCAACAACTCCTTAGTTTTATCATCTTCTAAAATATAATATTTTACACCTGCATTAATTTCAGAACATAACTCTCTGTCATTTGATTCTAAGTTAAAATATAACTCTTGAGGAATCTTTTTTGATTGCAAAAAGGTTAAAAATGTTTCACCCCGTTCCCAAGTTTTTTCTTTAAGTTGCGCGCCAAATGCAACGCATAGTGTCAGTAGTAGTGTAAAAAGAAGTCTCACAAGCCATCCCCGTTTTGTAAATTTAATAAAAGTATACAACAGAAAACTTAATAAATCTCTTCTATAAGCGCTTTTTGTCACTTAATTTTCATAAATAAGACAATTAGTAAACAAATTCAAAAAAATACAATCTAAAAACAAATATTTAAACTTAAATAGTTGTTAATAATATTTTAGATAAAATCCCTCAATTTAAGATATAAACATAAGGGTTATTCACTATGCAAAAATTAGAAAACCTTGAAGAGATTGCACTAGCACACTCTTTAACACTCGAAGAGTTTGAGAACATTAAACAAATTTTAGGGCGAGAGCCAAATTATGTAGAAATTGGAATCTTTTCTGCAATGTGGAGTGAACACTGTTCATATAAATCAAGTAAAAAGTATTTAAGTGGGTTTCCAACGACGGCACCTTGGGTTATTCAAGGACCTGGTGAAAACGCTGGAGTTATTGATATTGGAGATGGGTACGCGGCTGTATTTAAAATGGAGTCTCATAATCACCCTAGTTTTATAGAACCGTATCAAGGAGCAGCAACAGGAGTTGGAGGAATTTTAAGAGATGTATTTACAATGGGCGCACGACCAATTGCTAGTATGAACTCTATTCGGTTTGCTTCTATTGAAGGAAACAGTGCTACAGCTCAAAAACACAGATACTTATTAAAAGGCGTAGTTGCAGGAATTGGTGGTTATGGTAACTGTATGGGAGTTCCTACTATTGGAGGAGAGACTACTTTTGAAGAGTGTTATGCAGGAAATAATCTTGTTAATGCATTTACAATTGGGCTTGTAAAAGCAGATGAAATTTTCTTAGGAAAAGCAGAAGGTTTAGGAAATCCTGTAATGTATGTAGGGTCTAAAACAGGACGAGATGGATTAGGTGGTGCTGTTATGAGTTCGGCTTCTTTTACTGAAGATAGTGAATCTAAAAGACCAACTGTTCAAGTTGGTGACCCTTTTACTGAAAAACTACTTTTAGAAGCTTGTTTAGAACTTTTTAAAGCAGATTTAATTATTGGTATTCAAGATATGGGAGCAGCTGGTCTTACTTCTAGTTCATTTGAAATGGCAGGAAGAAGTGGTTCTGGAATGATAATGCACCTTGATAAAGTTCCAGCCCGTGAAGAGGGGATGACTCCTTATGACTTTATGCTAAGTGAATCACAAGAGAGAATGTTGATTTGTGCTAAAAAAGGGTGTGAACAAGCAATTATAGATATTTTTGAAAAATGGGAACTAGATGTGGCTGTAATTGGTGAAGTTACAGATACTGGAAATATGGAACTCTTTTGGCACGGAGAAAATGTAGCAGTTGTTCCAGTTCAGCCCGTTTCTGAACAAGCACCTATTTTAGACAGACCAGTAGCTGAGCCTACTTATTTAAAAGATATTGCCAATATTAAACTTGATAAAAAAATCAGCAATCAAGAAGCATTTGATATGATGTTTT
>JBAYYP010000013.1:0-36400 GCA_041672955.1 Arcobacteraceae bacterium | reverse complement strand
TATTCATCTTTATTAAATGCCACAATTACGCTGTCGTTGTACTCTATTACTGGGCGTTTTATGAGTAAAAACTCTTTGCACAGCCACTCAAATTTGGCGTTGTCGTCTAGGTTTAGCTCTTTTAGTTTTAAGGTTCTATAGGTTGTGCCTTTTGTGTTTAAAACTGTGTTTATGTCTGTTTTTTCAATCCAATGTTTGATGGTGTTAGACGAAGGTGGTGTTTTTTTGAAATCTATAAACTCTACTTCTATGTTGTGTTCCTTAAAAAAACTTAAGGCTTTTCTAACTCCTCAGCACGATTTAATGCCGTAGATTTTAATCATTTTTTCTCCTTCTTATTCTATAATTTTTGGTACTATAAAAAAGCCATTTTCACTTTTTGGTGCGTGGTTTACAATGTGACTTGAAAGCTCTAGATCTTGAATGGCAATATCTTCTCGTAGAGGAGTCCCGCCTTCAACGGTTGTAAATGTGGCTTCATATTGGCTTACATCAATCTCTTTTAAGTTATCTACAAAGCTGATAATTTCACTTAGTTCACGCTTTAAATTCTCTTTTTTGGCGCTTGGTATCTCTAAACTTGAAAGTTTTGCTAACTTTTCTATTGTTTTATCGTCTATTATCATTTTAATCCTTCTGATTTTAAGTGGGTATTTTAGCTAAATTGAGTTTTACACCTCTTTAAGTAGCTCTCTTTTGGTGTAAAACTCTTGTTTAAATTCAAACCATTTTTGAGTTAATATTGCATTTCTAGCTTGTTTCATTAAGTCCAAATAGTAATAAATATTATGCAGCGTTGCCAATCTAAAATAAGTAATTTCACCTGCTCTTAGCAAATGATTTAAATAAGCTCTTGAAAAGTTTTGGCAGGTGAAACATTCGCACGTTTCATCTATGGGTTTAGGGTCTTCTTTAAAACAGGCTTTTCTAATATTTAAACGCCCAAAACTGGTAAACAACGTTCCATTTCTGGCATTTCGTGTGGGCATTACGCAGTCAAACATATCGATACCTCGTTCAATATTTTCAATTAAATCTTCAGGAGTTCCTACTCCCATTAGGTATCGTGGTTTGTTTTTTGGCATAAATTGTGTTGTCCACTCAACGGTGTCGTACATATCTAGGTTGGCTTCACCTACACTAAGCCCACCAATGGCAAAACCATCGTAATCTTCTAATGCACACAGCTGTTCGGCACTTTGTTTTCTAAACTCTTTATCAATGCCACCTTGAATAATGGCAAAAATATTTTGTTTTGTTCCTATACCTTTTGCTTGTTGAGCTTTATGATACTCTATGGCTTCTTTTGCCCAAGCAGTTGTTCTTTCAATTGACAAAGCTATGCGTTCTTTGGTATTGGGTAGAGCTACTAAATCGTCTAAAATCATCATAATATCGCTGTTTAAATCGTATTGGGTGTCTAAAACACTTTGTGGAGTGAAATAATGACTGCTGCCATCTATATGCGATTTAAACATTATTCCATTGGCATCGGGTTTGGAGTTTTTGCTTAAAGAAAAAGCTTGAAAACCCCCTGAGTCGGTTAAAAAAGAGTTAGGAAATTTTGAAAAACCGTGAAGTCCACCAAATTTTTTTATTAGTTTACTTCCTGGGCGTAAATATAGGTGGTAAGTATTGCCTAAAATAATTTTAGCACCTAAACTTAACATATCATTTGCATCTAAAGCTTTGACGGTTCCTTGTGTTCCAACGGGCATAAAAACAGGCGTTTGTATGGTGCTGTGCTCAGTTTGAATAGTACAGGCTCTGGCATTTTCTTGTGTGGCATCAATGGTAAATTGCATTAAAATATTGTTCCTTTTGTTAAGTAAAAAGCCATTGTACCAAAAACTATTTGTGTACTAATTAAGTTATGATATTTTTTGGATATAATATCGCCTATGAAAAAAATATTAATTATATTAGATGGTATTGTTGCCAAAAAACTATTGCACAGAATTGTTGAGTCTAACACGGGCGAAAACTATTACAATGTGGTTTATATTAACGACCAAATAATGACTGCTAAAAAACCGTCAAATTTTACATTTTATAAATTTGACCCTACTTCTTTTTCTAAACTAAGTATGATTTTAGATAAAGATGTTCATACCATTGCGTTGATTGCTATGAATTCAAAAGACGATATGCTCAATGTTATTGAAAATATCAAACGTAAAAAAGCCAATATGCAGATGAATATTTTAGATTATTGGGGAATTGATTTAAAAGACCCGTATGTAAATATTTATAAAGGGATTGATGTATTAGCAAATGGAATGGTTGAAAGACTCCCCAATATTCCTGTGGTTGCCCAAAATATTGGGCTTAAACAAGGGGAAATTATGGAGATACGAATTCCTTTTGGAAGTTCGTATGCGTACCGTTATATTGGCTCAATTGAGCAGCTAGATTGGAAAATATTTGGTTTATACAGAAACGATAAGCTAATAAGCGTAAAACCCTCTTTAATTTTAAAACCCAATGATGTTATTTTAATAATTGGAAAACCAAAAGTTTTAATGCAAGTTTATAATGCTATGTCTAAAAATGAAGGGCAATTTCCTATGCCATTTGGACACAATATCTATTTATACTTGGATTTGTATATTCAAAAAGAATATGAAGTTATTAAAGCCATTAAAGAAGCTAAATTTTTAAATGATAAGTTTAAAAATAGAAAACTTATTATTAAAGTAACACGTCCTTCAAATGTGGGAATTATGAACCAAATTAAAGAAGAGCTTTTAGACTCTCCTTGGGTTATTTTAGAGATTGATTACCACAATTTAGGCTTTAAAAATATTATTACTCAAGATGTTAAACGATTTGATGTTGGAGTATTTTTACTCTCTTATGAGTTGTTTAAAAACAGAAAAGAGATTAAAGAGATTATTAATTTAAAAATTCCTATTTTAAAACTAGGGCTTAAAAAAGTTGAAAGAATTCAAGAAACTGTTGTAGTTTTAGACGACAAAAAATCGTATGAACAAATTTCTCCGATTGTTTTTGATATTTCTAGCCAACTTAAAACCAAAACAAAAATATATAATCTTGATCCTTTAGGCATAGAAAACAGAAGCGACCTTTTAGACCACTTTGATAATCTGGCAAAAATATTTAACCAAAAAACGCAGATTATAAGTGATGAAAAAAATCCTATTAGAGTGTTAAAAGAGCAAAGTGATATTTTACAAATTATGCCACTAAAACAATCCATGTTTAAAAAACGATATTTCTACGAGTTCTTTTACATCAATTCAGATTTAATTGCATTCGATTTAAACCGATTTAATCAGTTGCTTATTCCTATTGTTGAAGAATAAATTGCTTAACACTACACGCTATTAACCCCCAAATATTACAGAATTAAAGGAGATTATGAATGGACAAAGAAGAACTGCACGAAGCTAGAACCAATCCAGAGTTTTTAAACTATTTAGAGCAAACAAGAATAGATGCCATTGAAACCGAAAATATTTCAGCACTGTATGAAGTTTTGGATTCTATGCTTATTTTGGATTTGGATGAAGAAAAAATTAATTCTGTCTATGAAACTATTTTAAAAGTCTCTTTTGAAAAAATTGAAGCCATTGTAAACAGCGGCAAAAAGTTGAAACTTTTAGGTGATGAACTGCTTTATGTGCGTTCTTTTTATGAACACGCCATTGAAAAATGGAGCTACGATGACTTTGCTGGAGCTAAAGAGTTTTTGTTTTTATTAATCCATATTATTGAAGATAATAAATTAAGTGATGCCTTGAAAATACACTTAATTGCATGTTCAAAAGAGATTGATTTAGACAGTTTTTATGAAAATTGTGTGGAAACCAATGTTATGGATGTTATTGAAGAGTATGGCTATTTTATTACTAATTTTAAATTTGATGCACAAACATATATTGAAGAGAACAACACTATTATGCACGATGAATTTAAACAACTAAACCATTTGTTGGACTAAGCCTATGAATATCCACTTTATAGGCATTGGGGGCATTGGTCTGTCGGCACTGGCACGAATTTTAAAGTACGATGGACATACGGTTAGTGGCTCAGATATAAAAGAGACACCTTTAACCAAAGAGTTGGAAAGTGAGGGCATAACCGTAACCATACCTCACAATAAAAGTGCTATAAGTGAACACGATTTAGTTATTTATTCAGCGGCTGTAAAACCTTGCAATGAAGAGATAATTGAAGCGGCTAAACGAAATATTGAAACGCTTTCACGAAAAGAAGCCTTGCGTATTGTGTTGTTTGATAAAAAGAATTATTGCGTAGCAGGTGCTCACGGGAAAAGCACAACAACAGCTATTTTAGCTTCTATTTTACAAAGCACGGCACTTATTGGCGCTATTTCTAAAGAGTTTGATTCAAATTTTAGATACAAAAACAATACTGTTTGTTTTGAAGCCGATGAAAGCGATGCCTCTTTTTTACTTTCAAACCCTTATTGTGCCATTGTAACTAACGCTGAACCTGAGCATATGGAGTATTATAATCACGATTTAACTAAGTTTTATAATGCGTATAAACAATTTTTACACATAGCAAAAGTGCGAGTTATAAATGCAGAAGATGATTTTTTATCTACACTTGAAGAAGTAGAAGCTATAAGATTGTATCCATCTAAAGATATTAAAAATATCTCCTTTACGCTTAAAAAAGGAGAACCTTACACTGCTTTTGAGCTTAAAGATTTAGGCAGTTTTGAAGTATGGGGCTTTGGGCACCATATTGCGTTAGATGCTTCTTTGGCAATTTTAGCAGCTCTGAATGAAATAGGACTTGATGAAATTAAAGCCAACTTGTCTAAATATAAAGGGATTAAAAAACGGTTTGATATTATTCAAAAAACCAATGGTTTAGTAGTTATTGATGACTATGCACACCATCCTACAGAAATTAAAGCCACTATGAAGTCGGTGAGTTTATACAGCAATTTAAAAAATATGAACAAAACGGTTGTTATTTGGCAACCGCATAAATATTCTAGAACTTTGGACAATTTAAAAGAGTTTAAAGAGTGTTTCAAAGGGTGTGACGAACTGGTAATTTTACCCGTTTACAGTGCAGGTGAGAGTGTTATTGAGATTGATTTTGCAAAAGAGTTTGAAAAATACAATCCTACTTTTGCACATAAAATTCTTTCAACAAATGGAAAAATTGAGCTTTTAGATAAAGATAACTTACCTATTAAAAGCTATATTCATGGACTTATAGTTGGTGTGGGTGCGGGAGATATTACTTACCAATTAAGAGCTTAAATACAATACATTTGTATTTTAACTCTTAAAGCGTAGGTAAAGATACCATACCATTCTTTACAACTATTTTTCCACCTAATTCATATTCAAAAACTTTACTACTATATTTGCTGACCGCATCATCGTATTTAGGATTGCTTTTACAATACTCTAAAAACTCATCGTTTTTTTCTGTTTTTGGTTTTATTTTTTTATTTGTAACTGCAAAAATATTTACAAACTCATCAATATCATAAATGGCTTTGGCTAAACCTTTTTGAAGCAGCTCATTGGTGCCTTGACTCTCTCCTAATCGGTGTGGTAAAACATAGATAGGTTTTCCCATTTTTAAAGCAAACTCAACACTTCGTAAACTGCCACTTTTTAAATCGGCTTGAGCTACTACTAAAACATCGCCAAGTGCTACAACTATTTCATTGCGTGCAACAAAACTCCAAGGAGTTGCTTTAAAATCATTTGCATAGGCACTTATTGCTAAACCACTTTCCTGAATATTTTGTATAAGTTGACGATTGGTTGCTGGGTAAAATACCTCTAAACCAGAAGGACTTACCATAATTGTGTTATGAACACCTGCTGCCCTATGTGCAATGGAATCAACTCCTAATGCACCTCCACTTGCTATGCAAATACCTGCTTGCGATAATGTGTGTGATAATCTTTGAGTTGCCATTTGAGTGTTGTAAAAAGGGTTTCGTGTACCCACAATAGAGATTATTTTTCTTTCTAAGAGTTCAATATTACCCTTATAAAAAAGCTCTTTAGGGTATTTAGACATAGAATTTAATGCGTTAATATGAAAATTTACAGCTTCAATCATGAGTCTCCTTTATGGTAATTGTAATATAAATGTTACTTTAATGTCAAATCTATAAAATAAAAGAACAAAATAGTGTCAAAACATAAAGAAAATAATTATCCTTTAATAAATATTACTTTATAATATTAAACTTCAAATTTAAAGGAGAAGAGATGAATTTTGGAAAAATATTAGGGATAACGGCACTGGTTTCAACTATTGCTTTTGGAAATACATTAGTAGAAAAAGTAAAAAATAGCGGAATGATGGCTATTCCTGCAAGTAATTATGAGCTGTTAAAGCTTATTGATGATCCAAAGGATCCTATTACAGATGCTAAAGTTGAGTTAGGGAAAAAACTCTATTTTGACCCAAGACTTTCAAGAAGTAATTTAATTAGTTGTAACACTTGTCACAACTTAGCATTAGGTGGTGCAGATAACGTTGGAGCTGCTATTGGTCATAAATGGACGGCTAATCCTTCGCACTTAAACTCACCTACAGTATTTAACTCAGTTTTTTTTGATGCTCAGTTTTGGGATGGTAGAAGTGCTCACTTAGCAGACCAAGCACAAGGTCCTGTTCAAGCAGGTCCTGAAATGGCTGCACCAAAAAGTTTAGTTGAAGAGAGAGTTAATTCGATTCCTCAATATATTGAAGAGTTTAAAACAGCGTATGGCGACAATGTAAAAATAGATTTTGAAAGAATTACTTCAACTATTGCAATTTTTGAGAAAATATTAGTAACACCATCACGATTTGACCAATTTTTAAATGGAAATGACAAAGCATTAACCAAAGAAGAGAAAAAAGGGTTAAATACATTTATAGATAAAGGGTGTGCTTCTTGTCATAATGGTATTGCTTTAGGTGGAAGCTTACAACCTTTTGAAATTGCTGCAAAATATAAATTTGCACAAGTAGGAGATTTTAAAGGAAATGAAAGAGGAATGGTTAAAACACCAACTCTAAGAAATATTGCAGAAACTGCTCCATATTTTCACAATGGTGCAATTTGGTCACTAAAAGATGCAGTTAAAGAGATGGGTTCTGTTCAATTAGGAATTAAAATTAGTGATAAAGATGCTGATGATATTGTAGTGTTTTTAAATTCTCTAACAGGAACAAAACCAACAATTGTTTATCCATTGCTTCCAGCAAGTACAGACAAAACTCCAAAACCTACATTTGATTAATTTAAAATTAGAAAAGCCATAAAATGGCTTTTCTATTCTACTGGTATCTCATTTAAATAGACTAAATCTAAATCTTTAAGTAATATTTTGGCTTCTCTTAGGACTTTTACCGTCATTTCGTGAGGGTGTCCAATAGCAATAGCATAACCTGTTTTATTGGCTATTTTTATGGCTTTTTTGAGTTGGTTTAAAATATATTCGTACTCTAAATTGTTATCTAAAAAAATATTTCTTCCTACAAAAGGAACATCATATTTTTTAGCATACTCTTTTGCTACTGTTTTAGCAGTAGTTCTGCTATCTAAAAAAGAGAATTCATATTTTTTTAATGCACGGAAAAGTTTCTCCATAGAATCTGCATCGGCTGTGAACTTACTTCCGGTGTGATTATTGGTAAACTTTGCTTTAGGGTAAAGTTCTTTGAGCTTTTTTACTCTTTGCTCAATTTTTTCGTAACTGTCTCCTATGTGAAGAGTGTCTATTTCTTCAAATTTAAAGCTTGTGGCTTCCATTGGAAAATGTATCATATAAAAAGGCAAATTATGAGCTATTTTAGCAGAATTAGGGTGCAACGCACTTGGCGGTAAAAATGACATATTAACGGTGTAATCAATGCTGTTTATATTATTAACTTGAGATTGCATAGTAACATCATCTATAACAATAGCTAGTTTTGGTCGAGTTGATTTTGGCTTAACGACTTTTGTTTCTACTGCTGTTTCTTCTTTTTTTATAACTTCATGCACATACTCTTTTTCCAACTCTTCAGTGTATTCTTCAAAGTTTTTTTTACTGTTTTTAGCATGAGTATCAATAGAAGAGAATGCATTGTTACCATTTAACAAATCATCAATTTTTTGTTCAAGTTGAATATCTGGAATTTTAACAGGCTCTTTTTTTACTACTGCTGTGGGAGTAGGCTTTTTCTCTATTTTTGGAGTCTGTTTTTGAGAGTAATAATAGGTAATTAAAACAGTGCTTAACGCTAAGACTAAAAATAGAAGAATATAATTAATAACTTTTAATTTTTGAATATTAGTGCTTACTTTAGTTTTTTTTCGGGGGGTTCGTGTTTTTTTTTTAATCATACGCTAGTAAAGGGAAAGCAGTCTAAACTGCTTTCTCTTTTTTAATCCTTGTTAAAATTAGTTTTTGTCTTGATTAACAATTTTATTTGAAGAAATCCAAGGCATCATTTCTCTTAATTTAACACCAGTTTGTTCAATTAAAGAAGCTTTAGCATTTGCTCTTTCAGCATTCATTCGTGGGTATCCAGCTTGACCTTCTAGTATGAAATCTTTTGCAAATCTTCCATCTTGAATCTCTTTTAGAATCTCTTTCATTGCTGCTTTTGATTCTTCGTTAATAACTCGTTTTCCAGATACATAATCGCCATATTCAGCTGTATTAGAAATTGAGTATCTCATATCTGCAATTCCACCTTCAAACATTAAGTCAACAATAAGTTTTAACTCATGTAAACACTCAAAGTATGCAAGTTCAGGAGCATATCCAGCTTCTGTTAATGTTTGGAATCCAGCTTGTACTAATGAAACAGCACCTCCACATAAAACAGCTTGCTCACCAAAAAGGTCAGTTTCAGTTTCGTCTTTGAAAGTTGTTTCAATAATTGCAGTTCTTCCACCACCAATAGCACTTGCATACGATAATGCGATTTCTTTAGTTTTCCCAGAAGGGTCTTGATGAATTGCAATAAGGTCAGGAATTCCAGCCCCTTTAACAAACTCACTTCTTACAGTATGACCTGGAGCTTTAGGAGCTACCATCATAACGTTAATGTTTTTTGCAGGAGTAACTCTTCCATAATGAATGTTAAAACCATGACCAAATGCAAGCGTTGCACCATCTTTTAAGTTAGGAGCAATTTCATTAGCATAAATTTCAGCTTGATTTTCATCAGGCAATAAAATCATAACAACATCTGCTTCTTTAGTTGCCTCTGCTACTGTTAAAACTTTAAAGTTTTTAGCTTCAGCTTTTGCCCAAGATGAACCATTTTTTCTTAAACCAACAATTACTTCAACTCCAGAATCTCTTAAGTTTTCAGCGTGTGCGTGTCCTTGTGAACCAAAACCAATCATAGCTACTTTTTTTGACTTAATTAATGCAATATTGCAATCTTTGTCATAATAAACATTTAATCTCATTATTGTTTCCTCTAAAATTATTTTAGGGGATTATATCTAAGCAAAACTAAAATTTAGGTAATTTAGTTTCAAACAAAGACTTAAATTTGTTTATGGTAAGATAATTTTTTACAACTATATTTTGAAGGTTAATATTGGACAAATCACTCTTTCTAAAGCTTTACGAGGGCTATAATACAGATAATTTAGATGAAATAAAATATTTAGATAATTTAGTAAAAGCTGATATTGTTAAGATTAAAGAGGCTCATTATATCCTTGATTCAAAATATAAAATTGGTACACTTGTTTTTCAAAAAAACTTTGCAACTTTAAGTGATATTTCAAGCGAACACAAAACGTTAAAGCTAGAGTTTGAAAATTTAAATGGGGCATTAGATGGCGATTTGGTCATTGTTAAACGCGTATTTAACCCTAGAAGACAGAGCCAATCTAAAGTGATTAAAATTATTACTTCAAAAAGTGAACCCATTTTAGTTTATGTTAAAAATCACGAGCTTTATACGGTTAAAGAGTCGATTTTAATTAAAAATAAAATTCCACAAGAGGTAGAACAAGACGATGTTTTTCTTTATAACAATAAAGAAGATAAAATAATTGAATTTTTTGGAAATTTAAATGACGCTAAAATAGATGAAAAAATCTCTCTTTTTTTATATACAGAACTTTATAGAACCAATACCTTTGAAGATATAAACCCCCAAGATTATGATTTAAACGACTTTAATTCACGAATAGATTTACGCCATTTGCCTTTTTGCACCATAGATCCAAGCACTGCAAAAGATCATGACGATGCTATTTATTATGATGAAAAAGAACAAACTTTGTATGTGGCTATTGCCGATGTCTCTTATTTTGTAAAAGAGAACTCAGCACTGAATAAACTGGCAATGAAAAAAGCAACTTCGTTGTATTTGCCTCATAAAGTTTTACCCATGTTACCTCCTAGTTTAAGTGAAGAGTTGTGTTCACTTAAAGAAAACACCGTCCGTTTTGCTTATGTCTTTAAAATTGTTATAGACATAGAAAAAATTGAAGTTAAACACTCTGAATATTTTGAAGCGGTTATAAAATCGCATAAAAATCTTTCGTATGGAAGAGTAGATAGAGTTTTGCAAGGAAAGTTAGACCAATATAATGAGGTAGAAAAAACTATTTTCAATACGCTTATTGCTCTGTATAAAATAACGCAACAATTTAGAAAAAAGCGGTTAATAAAAGGGTATGAGTTTGAAACTCATGAGTTTAGGCAAAAACTTAATAATATGCATGAACTTGAATCAGTAACGACAGAAGAGTCTACGGATTCACATAAATTGGTTGAAGAGTGTATGCTTTTAGCCAATGTGGAAGCGAGTAAAAAAGTTAATACCGTAGCTATTTATAGAGTTCATGAGGAACCTACTTTTGAAGCCATTTCAAAGCTGGTTGATTTGGTCAATACTTTAGGCGTAAAAGTAAAAATGCAAGGTAATGTGCACGATACTATTTTAGGAATTCAACAAAAAGCAAAAAGCTCAATGTTCGCTCGTGAAATAGATGAACTTATAATTCAATCGCAAGTACAAGCACACTATAACTCAACAAATTTAGGGCATTTTGGTTTGGGGTTTGAATCATATTCTCATTTTACTTCTCCTATACGAAGATACTCAGATTTAGTGTTACACCGAATATTAAAAACCAAACAAACTCCTGAAAATATAGATGACACTTGTACTCATATTTCCAATACTCAACGAAAAGTTGACCAACTTGTTTGGGATTTTGAAGAGAGAAAATACGCACGATGGGCTAGTAAACATATTAATGAAGAGTTTAAAGCCAGAATCACCGATGCCCAAAAAGGAATTGCTAAATTTTATGAACAGATGCCAGGACTTAAAGTGGTACTCGATAATTTCAAAGGACAACTTCTTTTTTCTAAAATTAAAGTTACCATTAAAGAAGTAAATATTGTTTCTAAAACTATTGTAGCAACGATTAAATATTAATAGTGAAGCAGTGAGTTTAAATGTATAAAAATGAATTTGATAATTTACTGCGGCAAAATAAAAAATTTAGTGCCTATATGTTTTACGGACAAGCAAACTTTTTAATAGAACACTATGCGTTAAATGTAGCGTTAAGCTTTGGAAGTAGTGATGAAATAGAAAAAGTGTATTATGAGGAATACAATTTTAAATATTGTAAAAATAAGTTACTTCAGTCTTCGTTATTTGCTTCAAAAAATATTTTATTGATAAAAGTAGATAAAAAAATCCCAAAAACAGAAGTGGTTGAGTTAATTCAAGCGTGCAATACCAATGTGGACAGCGTAGTAATTTTTTGTTGCATGGGCGATAGCGATTTTAAAGTAATGGAGAGCTATTTTTCTCTTAAAACCAATTCGGTTTGTGTACGGTTTTTTACTCCGTTTGCTAGTGAAGCTCTTAAAATAATTGAAGAAGAAGCTAAAAAACTCTCCTTAAAATATGAAGTCTCTGCTTTAAATCACCTTTACTTTATGCACCGAAACGATTTAGGTTTAACTATTAACGATTTAAAAAAACTCTCTATATTAAATGAAACCATTAGTGCAAAAACAGTAGAACAACACTGCTTTGGGTTTGGAAGTGTATCTTTAGAAGATTTTTTGTTTAATTTAGTAAATTGTGAAAATATTAATAAAGATCTATACGCACTTTTGGAAGAAGGGGTGAATGAAGTCTATTTAGTAACTCAAATAGCTTCTTATGTGCAACAACTTTTTATGATAAATGCCTATGCTAGAACTATGGGTGCTCCTAATGCGAAAGAGATTTTAGGCTTTTCTCCTCCTGCAAAAATATGGGAGGGTAAATGCAAATTAGCCATTTCAATTCACCCTAAAAAGTTCCAAGCTATCTTGGAATATCTTAATAATTTGGAGTTAGAACTAAAAACTTTGAAGTTTAACGACCAAAATGCATATATTCAAGCAAGTCTAAGAAAATTTACAGTTTTATTTAGATAAAATCTCTGACTTTACAAAAACCTTGCTGGTAGTTTTATATTATCGGCGAAATCTAAAAGGAGATTGAATGACAAAATTAAAACATTATGAAACGATGTTTATTCTAAAACCTACACTCACTGAAGAAGAGACTGTAGCTCAAATTGAGTTAGTGAAAGCTAACATTGAAAAGAATGGTGGAGAAATTTCAAGTTTCGAAAACATTGGTACACGACCATTAGCGTATGAGATTCAAAGAAACAAAAGAGGTTACTATTTTGTTATCTATTTTAAATCGCCAACAAATGCAATTTTAGAATTAGAAAGAAATTATAGAATTAACGAAAATCTTATTCGATTTATTTTTATTAAATATGAAAGCAAAAAAGAGATTGTTGCTTGGACTAAAATGAGTGAAGAGGCTGCTAAAAAAGCAAAGAATTAAGAAAACAGGAGCCAAATTATGTATAACAAAGTAGTAATGATCGGGAATTTAACCAGAGATATAGAACTTAAATATTTACCAAGTGGTTCAGCTATTGCAAAAAGTGCAATTGCGACTTCATATAAATATAAAGCCTCTACGGGTGAACAAAAAGATGAAGTCTGTTTTTTAGATTTTAATATCTTTGGAAGAACGGCTGAAGTTGCGAACCAATACTTAAGAAAAGGCTCTAAAGTTTTATTAGAAGGTCGACTTGTATTAGAGCAATGGACGGGTCAAGATGGCAGTAATCGAAGTAAACACTCTTTAAGAGTAGATACTATGAAAATGCTAGACTCGAAACAAGACAGTCAAAATAGTTCTGAATACTCTTCAGGCGATTATGGCCAACAAAATGCTTCTGCATACAATAACGTGCAACAACCCAATAATTATGGCAATGCACAAGCTAGTGGTGGAATGGCTGGAAATGCTTCAATGCAAGCTTCTCATGCAATTCCTGAAATCGATATTGACGAAGACGAAATACCGTTTTAGAATAAGGAAACAACAATGGCTGAAAGAAGAAAATACGGAAAAAAATTCTGTAAATATACAGAAATGAAAATTACTTTTATTGATTACAAAAATGTAGAAATTTTAAAGTTATCAATGAGTGAACGAGGCAAAATTATGCCAAGACGACTAACAGGGAATTCAAAAAATTCTCAAGAAATGGTTGAAAACGCTATTAAAAGAGCAAGACATATGGCATTGGTACCATATATTGTAAATACTAGAAATGTAACTGAAGCTGCATTTTCAAGATAATCTTTAAAAGTGTTCAAAAAAAGGGGAAAGTAAAAAATACTTTCCCCTTTTTTTATTTTCTTGACTTAGATTAAATAATAATTAAAATAAAAATGTTACAATGTGACTTAAATATCGGATTTGTCAATTCATTGAGTCAATGTGACATTGAATTAGTTAAATTC
Organism: Arcobacteraceae bacterium; assembly: GCA_041672955.1. Lineage (GTDB taxonomy): Bacteria > Campylobacterota > Campylobacteria > Campylobacterales > Arcobacteraceae > Marinarcus. The sequence goes on along the minus strand of JBAYYP010000013.1, from coordinate 22,571 downwards.
TGATATTATTAGAAATAAAAAAATTAACATAAAGAGTAACATATGATTGAAAATTATACTCTCCTATATGCACAAGGGGAAAATGCAAATGAAGGTGCATCGTATTTAACAAGTTTGTTTAAAAATGTTTATTCAGCAAGTACTGGAAAAACAGCATGGGAAATTTATAAAGAGAAAAAGCCAAAAATCGTAATTTTGGATATGAATCTTCCTGAAATTGATGGTTTAGAATTGGCTCAAAAAATTAGAGAGTTAGATAAAAAATGTAAAATTGTTATCTTAACAGAAGATACCAATGTAGATGAATTATTGGTTGCTATTAAACTAAATCTAACAGAATATATTATTAAACCAATCAATGCAGAAGATTTAGCCATAATTATTAGACGAGCAATGGATGAACTTAAAGAAGATGATCAAAAAGTTAATCTGCTTGAACTGGCCAATGGATTTTATTGGGAAAAAACATTAGATAAATTGTACAAAAACAATAAAGAGATTAAATTAACAAAAAAAGAGACAGAATTGCTTAAACTGTTAAGCTCAAAACTTAATTCTACTGTGCCAACGGAAGAGATTATGAAGTTTATTTATGACGATGCTATTTGCAGCACAAGCAAATTTAGAACTTTACTTTACCGATTGAAATTAAAAATTAATTACGAACTTATTGAATCGGTTTACGCTATTGGGTACAGACTTAAAGTTAAAAACAAAAAATAAAACTCACTCTTTACTATAAATATTTTTTAGCTATAATCCTCTTAAATTTTAAACTTTTAAGAGGATTGTAAATGTTAGAAAATATGGATAAAACATATGTTTTAAACACATATGCACGAAACTATGTCAATTTCAAAAGAGGGGTTAACGCCACTTTATTTGATGAAAATAACAAAGATTATATCGATTTTGGTTCTGGAATTGGCGTTGTTAGTGTGGGTCACGGCAATAAAAGAGTTGCCGATGCCATATATACACAAGTTAAAAAAATTACTCATATTTCAAATCTTTATTTTATTGAGCCGCAAGCACTTTTGGCTAAAAAAATCCAAGAACAATGTGGATACGATGTTTCTATGTTTTTTGCAAACTCAGGTGCAGAAGCCAATGAAGGTGCAATAAAAATTGCACGCAAATATGGCGAAACCAAGTTTAACAACAAAAAATATAAAGTCATCACCCTAGTACACTCTTTTCATGGACGAACAATTACTACTGTTAAAGCAACGGGGCAAGAAAAAATGCATACCTCTAATTTTGCACCTTATCCTGAGGGCTTTTCTTATAATTTATATTTAAAAGATATTTATACTTCAATAGATGACCAAACGGTTGCAGTTATGATTGAACTGGTTCAAGGTGAGGGCGGGGTTCAACCTTTAGATAAAGAAGAGGTGCAAAAATTAGCTAAATTTTTAAAAGAAAAAGAAATTTTGCTTATTATTGATGAAGTTCAAACAGGATGTTACCGAACAGGTGAGTTTTTAGCTTCAAATTTATATGAAATAGAACCCGATATTATAACTCTAGCAAAAGGTGTAGGCGGTGGTGTTCCTATGGGTGTTGTTATGACAACACTTAAAGATATTTTTGTTCCAGGTGACCACGGATCTACTTTTGGGGGAAATTATTTAGTTACCGCTGCTGGATTAGAGGTACTAGATATTTTAGATGAACTCAAAAAAAGTGGCACCTTAGATGAAACTATTTTATATTTTAATAAAAAATTAACTGAAATTTTTGAAAAAAATGGACATTTATTCAATAAAGAAGTTGGATTAGGGCTAATGCGAGGTCTTCGAGTTATTGATGAACAGACACTAGCAAATATTATAAAAGCCTCTTTTAACGAAGGGTTATTGGTCTTAAAAGCGGGGAAACACACCTTACGATTTCTTCCACCTTTAACTATTAGCAACGCAGAAATTGATGAAGGGTTCAAAAGGTTAGCTGATGCACTTAAAACGCTTTAGTTCTTTTTTTGTATTGTGTTTTGCTTCATTGTCTGTTTTTGCCAATGAAGCTATTTTGTCAAAAGAACGAATTGAAATGTTTGATTTAAGTAAAGAAAAAGTTCAAGAAGATGCTTCAAAACTAAAAAAAGATTGGATTAATCCCATTGTGTATAGGCTTTCTAAAACACAAAAAGAGGAACATAATCCACTAAAGTCAACTATTTCAGTAAATCAACCCATTTTTAAAAGTGGGGGGATTTACCAAGCTATTATGTATGCAAACTCTGTTGAAAAATATGCCAACTTAGATATACAGATGCAACAAAAAAATATGATAAAAGATGCAACAAAACTTCTTTTTGAAATTCATAAAATAAATTATGCACTTAAAAAACAAGAATTGCTTATTGAAAACGCCAATTTAGATATTTTAAGAAAAAGAGAGCAAGTTTTAAATGGCATAAGTGATGCTTCTTTTTTAGACAATGCCATTTTAGATGCCAATACAAAAAAGAATCTTCTAGCAGAACTAACACACCAAAAAAATGAGTTGGTTAATATGTTTAACACACTTGCTAGTAACTCCTACGAAGCGTTCGATTTGCCTAAGTTTTCGCTTGTTGAAGACCAAGCATATATGGAGAACAACTTAAATATATTAAAAACAAAAGAGGATATTGCTTCTAAAAATCATTTTAGTATTATGACCGTTACTAAATATTTGCCTACAATTAATTTTACCTACGACTACACAAAATATCATGACTACGACAACGATATAAATATTAGAGAAAACCGTGAGCTTATGGGGTTAAATCTTACCATTCCTCTTGATTTTAGAACTTTAAATGACATTCAAAGTACACGAATTGATTATTTGAAATCCAAAATCTCTTTAAGTACAACTATCTTAGAAGAAGAGAATTTCTATAAAACAAAGCTTTCAAAAGTGAATATGATTGAATCAAAAAAGAGTATTGCAAAAGAGGATTACACGCTTTACAATTCGTTGTTAGAAGACATCACCCAAGCTGCAAAAGCCGGATTAAACTCCTATGCCGATGTGGAAACACTAGCAAACTCCAAAAAAATAAAATCTTTCGATATGCAAATTTTAGAGTTAGAACAACAAATTGAGTTGTTAGAAATTTATGCAAAATTAGCGAGTAATTAGTTTTTAGTGCTAAGAGCTATAGTTTGTTTATTAACATTTAGATGTTGGAACAAAAGGCGAAAAACTATTCGGAACCTTAAATTTATTTAAGGAAGTCTCCAAACAAAAGTAAAAATAACAACCAACCACTCAAAATATAATACCACCACAATCAGTACCGACCGAAATAAATTTCGGTTTCCGAAAACATTTATCTCCTCTTTTTTCAAATTATAAAAGATTACCCATATACACACAAATAACTTTAAGTTTGTGTGTTGTTTTCTTTAGTATTAAAAATTTATGGATTTTAAATTGCAGTTAATGAAGGTTAAAATAAGCCTAAAAGAAGTTTAATATTCAAATAGGCGTATGCCTTAAAGCATAAACCCATTTAAAAATATTTAATTATTAATTATTCATTGATAATAAACCTCTACGATTTTTTGTTTCTTACTTTCAAATTTAAATAATATTCAATTTCGGCTTCATTTAAAATCTTAATCGTATTAGTACTTCCAGGCATTCCAACAGGGTAACCAATGGTAGTAATATAAGGACCTTTTTTATCGAGTAAACCATTTTTTTCTAATGATTTTAACATCTTATAAAACATTACTGAAGCGTGAGCCTCTTTTATCATGCCTACAGGAATAACGCCCCAAATTGCAGTTAATGCATTTAGAACTTTTTTCTTATGAGTAAAGGCATAAATTTTAGTTCTAGGTCGGTATCTTGACATTTTTACTGCACTTTGCCCTGAACTGGTAACCGCTAAAATTCCTTTTGCGTTAATGTCATCGGCAAGTCTTATAGCAGTTGCTTGAATAACGTCAAAGTCATCTAAATATGGCATGCTACCTTGGTTTTCATAGTTATAAATATCTTCTGTTCGTGCAATAATATTATGCATAGTTTGCACAACATTAGCAGGGTCTTCTCCAATAGCACTCTCTTCTGAAAGCATTACCATATCGGTACCATCTAAAACGGCATTGGCAACGTCTGAAATTTCAGCTCTTGTGGCTCGTTCAGAAGTAGTCATAGAAAGCAACATTTGCGTTGCTGTAATAACTGGTTTACATGCTAAATTGGCTTTTCTAATGAGCTTTTTTTGAATTGTTGGAACATCGTAATAGGGAACTTCAATTCCTAAATCGCCTCGTGCTACCATTAATCCGTCACTGGCTTCTAAAATTTCATCAATATTTTCGACTGCATCAAATTTTTCTATTTTAGCAATAAGTTTGCCTTTGTAGCCATCTAAAAGTTTTCGAGCGTTTTGCATATCTTTGGCATTTTGTACAAAAGAGATGGCAAAATAATCCACTTTGTTAGCAACTCCCCACGCAATATCTTCTTTATCTTTTTCAGTTATAACATCAATATCAATAGCCGTATTTGGGAAATTTACCCCTTTTTTAGAAGATAATCTTCCATGGTTTTCAATAACTGCTTTTAATTCATCTTTGGTTTGAATAACTTTTGCACGAATCGTTCCATCATACAAGTAAATAAATTCATCTACTTTTATTTTTTTAATAATATCAGGGTAGTTAATAGAAACTACATATTCGTTGGCACTTTTTTGGTATCCTACAATTTCATCTTTTTGTAAGGTAATAATATCGCCTCGTTTTAATTCAAAAGGCTCTTTTAAATCGCCAATTCTAACCTTTGGTCCTGAAATATCTTGCAATACTCCAACAACTGTATCTAAGTTTCTCATGGCAGTTCTAATATGAGATAAAGTTTGTGAATGATATTTATGCGTTCCATGAGAAAAGTTCAGTCTAAACATATTTGCACCGGCTTTTATAAGCCCTTCAATTTTTTCTACAGTATCACTTGCTGGCCCTAAAGTTGCTAAAATTTTTGTCTTTTTTTCCATTGTGCTACTCCTTTTTAGTTATTTGAAAGATTATTATAGCCAAAAACTCCCTTTTAAACTACATTTGTTGGAATTGCTTCATTGACAATTTTAAACTAAATCTGTAAAATCAGAGTTTGGAAAAAGGAAATTCAATGAAATTCAGCACCTATTTTAATGATTGGCTTTATGGCGACAAGGGGTATTATACACACTACCGTACTATTGGAAAAGAGGGCGATTTTTACACCTCGGTGTCAACATCTAAGTTTTTTGGTGGTTCCATTGGTAAAAAAGCCATTGAAACCATAGAGAGTGGTTTCTTGCCCAACGATACAACTATTGTAGAAGTAGGTGCTCATCACGGCTATTTACTAGCAGATATGATAGAGTTTATCTATACATTAAAACCAGAACTTTTAAAAACTTTAACATTTGCCATAGTTGAGAGGTTCCCAAAACTGCAAGAACAGCAAAAAAAGTATTTTAAAGACTCTTTTGGAGACGAAATAAAGCTCGTACACTATGAAGATATTTCGCAAATAAAACTTGACAGTGCGTTAATAGTTGCCAATGAAATTTTTGATGCCTTTGGCGCTGAACTGGTTTACACCACACAAGAAGGGTTACGAAAAAATGCAGTTGTGAACAATCATGAACTGGGTTTTGAAGTAACTGCAGACGAATATATAAACACCATTTGCAATAAATACGGCATACAAAAAGGTGAAATTGCGTTAGGATATGAAGATTTTGCCAATAATTTAGCTCAAAATATCAAAAAATTTGAATTTATAACCTTTGATTATGGAGAAAAATACCCACGAAATGATTTTTCAATGCGTATTTACCACAAACACAAAGTTTTTCCTATTTTCCAAGAAGAGTTGCCTTTAATTGAACTTTTTGGGAAAAGTGATATTACTTATGATGTTAACTTTATGCACCTAATAGACAGTTTTAAACAAGCAAAAATAAAAAATATAAGCTACAAAACCCAACTAAAAGCACTTGTAGAGTTTGGTATTATAGAACTCTTAGAAATATTAAAACAAAACACCGATGAAACAACCTACTTAAGAGAGGTGCAAAAAGTTAAAACCCTTCTTGAACCCACAGGCATGGGTGATAGGTTTAAAGTCGCAGTTTTTAGAAAAGAGTTTAATGCTTAAAGCACTGTTGTTTTTACTCTTAGCGTGTGCAGTTTATGCCAACAACGGCTGGAATGAGTTGCACTATGGTGTTTATGAAGCAAATACTAATAAAGTAGAAACCTCTTTAAAAGAGTTTGACATAGACAGCACCACAAGCGCAGGATTAAGCTCCTTACATATTGCCGTTAAAAAAAGAGATTTAAAAATGGTACAATTTTTAATCTCAAAAGACGCCAATATAGATGCTCAAGACAACAAAGGCTTTAGCGTACTTTACTATTGTGTACTTCAAAACAATCTTCTTATTGCTGCGTATTTACTACAACAAGGAGCAAACCCAAATTTACAAAACCACATAAAAAACGCGCCCATTCACAATATTGCCCACAATAATCGCTTTGAAATGCTAGAACTTTTCCTAAAATTTGGCGTAGATGTCAATGCCTCTAACCAACACGGAATGAAAGCCTATCATTTCGCCCAAAACAAAGGAAACACAGCAATGATGCTGGAACTTTTAAAGTATAAACGGTAAATAAAAAGCAAAAATAACGAAAATATAATAATTAAGAAGCTATAATTTTTCATTAGAATAAAAATAAGGATTCCAATGAAAATTTTTGAACTTAAATGCATAGCATATTTAAAACAAGATATCTCTTTTTCTGAAAGTTTTGATGTACTTTCAAAGTGTATCAACTATTCAATTTGTCAAAAAGAAGAGTACAAGCAAAACCACAATAAAAATATTTTCAACAGCTATTGTTTTGGTAGTTTTCTCCCCATAGAGAAAGAAAAAGTGTATAAAAAAGGCAATACCTATAACTTTTCACTTAGAACCATAGATGAAAAATTTGCCAAAGAGCTAACAACTCTACTTCGTACAAATATAAACAACCCTTTTTTACAAATTTTACAAGTGGAAATAAAAGAGATAAAACCATTTTTTATAAATGAACTCTACAGTGCAACGCCTGTTGTTATATCTTTAAAAAAAGAGAATGAAGAAAAACACCAACTTTTTTGGAGTTTAGACAAAAGTGGCGATATCATTGAACTGCAAACTCAACTACAAGAAAATTTGCTCAAAAAATACGAACTGTTTTTCGGTGAAAAATTAAAAGTAAATCAAAACTTTATCCAACTGCTTGAAGTAAAAAATCAAAAACCACAATCTATTTATTTTACTACCACAAAAAATGAAATGCAAAAAAGAGTGCGATTGTTTGGAAACAAGTTTAGAATAGTCCCCAATGAAGATGAAACAAGTCAAAAATTAGCGTTTTTAAGCTTAGGTGTTGGCTTGGGTGAAAAAGCAAGTTATGGTGGTGGGTTTATGATTTGAAAGAGGTGAATATTCCTCCTAGGTTCATCACTGTAAAAATTACAGGAGAGGATTTACCTAGGAACTACAATATTATTATATATGAAATATTTTGAAAGGTTGATGAGATGAAATAAATAGCAACATATTCAGAACATAACAAAGTATGTTTAAATACATTATATGTGATAGGTTCAAAATTCAAGAATAGTTGCTTCTGCAATTATAAAGGATTAAGACTTAAAAAAAGTTTATTTACATATTGAATTCTTTAACATAGTATTGGTTGACTTAAAAAATATTTTTTGGTAGACTTTCAAAATAGCTTATTTTAGGAGTCAATAATGGAAGTGTTTTATTTGTCATTAAAAATTTTAAATGAAATTATTATTTTAATTACCTATTTATTAGAGTTAAAAATTATATACACATAAAGTACGAGGAGTTTAAATTGATAAAAGAAATTGTAGATATAGGAAAAGTATCAAATAAATTAGGTTCAGTTTTTACTTTTAAAGATTTGCCAAATTTTTATATTGAAATTATTTTAAAATGGAATGGAGAAGATTTTACAATTATTTCAAATGAAGTCCGACATACGAATGATGTCGAAGAGTATTTGGAATGGAAAGTTCATAGAGGTAAAAAAGGAAGTAACTTATATTTTTTCCCTTCTTCATTTATTATTACTAAAAAAGAATTAACAACTGAAAAAACAAAACTAATTAAAAAACTCCAAGAAGGTCAAAAAATAGTTAATGCTTATTTAAAAAATGACAAAGATAAATCGATAAAAGATTTCTTAAATAAAGAATCCCAATGTTTAATAGACAATATAGATTTTATAATTAAACTTGCAAATATGGGTTTAGATAAAGCCAATCAAGATAAAGAACAAAATGAACGAAAAAATGAAAATATTGCTATTGTTATAAAAATGATAGATAATAAAAATATTAGCCAAGAAGCTATTTTTGATATATTCCAAAATATTGAATTTAATAATATTGCAAATCCTTATGAAAGTGGTGCAGGAAAGAAAAAAGAACATTTAAAAGGAATGTGTAATCTTACACAAAAAGAAGATTTCTTATATTATCCTACGGGAGGATTTTATTATCCATTTTCAACTGATAAAGTAAATGTAAAATATAATCTTAAAGATGATAAAAATCTTTTTGTTTTATCAAAAGAGGCCTTTATTAATTTTATGATTGGTAAAACTTTTTTAGAAAGTTATAATAAATTTTATTTTATGGGGATGAATTCGTATATTACGTCAACTTGTTTAAATGATGAAGTTTTGAAAGAGTTTCAAAAATATACCAAAGAAGCAAAAGGAAACTTTGAAGGATTGTTAAATTTAGTTAGTAAATTTTTCCAAAATAGAAATGAAATGTTATTGAATTTTTATTTCAATGAACCGACTAAAACAGGTAACAATGTACTGGAATACATCAAAGATATTATCCCGTCTGTATTGATTCAAAATGTTAAAATATTCAAAGCATTAAAAGAGTTTTATAGTCAAGAATTTAATAGGAAGCTTAATAAATATAGTTGGCAACAACATATTTATCATATTTTTTATAAAGATAATTACAAAAAAATGAGAACGGCACTTTTTAGGAAAATAGCTTTGAACGATAGGATAGATACCCCTCAACTTATGTTATTTATGAATGAAAGAATGCAATATGGAATTAGTAAAAGTGATGACAAAAAGGAAAAGTACTATTATGGTGATGTAATTAAGCACTATATATTTTTAAACTGGCTATTAAAAATCAACAAAGGAGAAAGTACAATGGATGAACAGGATAAACAAGAAGTGTTTGTAGGTAAAAGCTATGAAGAAAAATTGACCTATTTTTTACAAAATAGTAATTTGGTCAAAGATTCATCATCAATGAAAATGGGGGTTTGTGTTGGATTGGCTATCAAAATACTGAGTTGGTCTATCAATAATTATGATAAAAAATCATTGGCATTTGTAGGCAAACGAATTGAGAGAAATAACCTCACTTCTGTACAAACATTTATGAATGAAATTTTTGCTAAAACAAAATTTCATGGATATGAAAATTTGCAAAGTATTAATATCAAACTTTCTACCCAAGAAATGCTACAGCTTAATGATAATATATTTAACAAAGATAAGTTTATATTTGGACTGTTTTTAGGCAATGAGCTTTACAATAATGTAAAATCAGACAAAGACCCAACCCCACCAAAAAATGAAGAGGAGACAGCAGAAGATGACACAACAACAGGAGAATAAAATGAATAAGAGAGAGTTTTTATTTTTGTACGATGCAAAAGATTGTATCCCAAATGGTGACCCATTTACAGGTGAACAAAGATATGATGAAGATACACAACAAGCGTTGGTTTCAGATGTTAGACTTAAAAGATACATCAGAGATTTTATTGATGATAGTTATGATGATGAAGAAGTTTTTTACTCTGATAAAAAAGGAAAAACTACAACTGGCTCTCGTGCAATGGCACTTTCCTCTGAAACTATGAAAGTTCAAGCTAAAAAGGGTGATAAAGAAAAAGAAGTTTTAGATGTCGTAAAGAATCTGGAGAAACTAAAAAGTAAATGTATAGATGTTAGATTATTTGGAACTGTAGTAGCTGGAAAAGAAGGACAATACAACACTCAAGCTACAGGTGCGGTGCAATTTAAACTTTTTAATCGAACTCTTAACAAAGTTTTTTTACCAACAACTCAAAATACTTCCATTATGCTAAGTGATGAGAAAAATACTCAAGGTTCTATCGCAACATTTAGCTTTTTACCGTATGGGCTTTTTAGTTGTATTGGTTATTTTAACCCTACAACAGCTAAAGAAAATTTAGTAAAAGAGGCTGATCTGGAAAAGATGAAAGTTGCTCTTTGGAATGAGATTAATCTGAAAAATACTCGTTCTAAAACAGGTCAACAATCAAGACTATTGATAGAAATAGAATACAATGATGACTACTATAAAATCCCAGACATCGAGTATTCAATTACCATTAAAGATGAGAAAAAATTCAAATATCGTCAATTTGATGATATTAAAAATGATTTAGATTTTGCAAAGTTGATTGATTTTTTAAATCGTTCTGAAAGTCTTATCCATGCGATTAAAATCTATATTGATGAGTTCTCATTTTCAAAAGACTTTTTAAAAGTAAATGATACATTAAAATCGAAAGTCAAATATTTCGCAATAAAAGGCAAAGAAGTAAAAGAGCTATAAATGAAAAAGCAAGCAATTAAATTTAGGCTCAGCGGTGATTATGCACTATTCAAAAAACCATTTGCCAATAATCAACCACAATCTTTTGTTATACCGCCTAAAACAGCAATTTTAGGACTGATTGGTGCAATTATGGGATGGAGTAAGGAGAAATATATCCAAACTCTCCCATTTGAACAATTTGGTTATGCAGTAAGACTATTGACTTCGAAGATAAAAAAAGAGACGATGGGAATTAATCTCATGCAAGGTAAAAATGGAAAGTTTACTTTTAATGAAAATCCAATTAGTAATCCATCTCTCGATAGAGGTCAACGAAGTCCAACAAGATATGAATTTATTAAAGACATTAAATGGGAAATTTTTTTGATAATAGATAATCAGGAAATAAGAGAAGAGCTATTTGGAAGACTTCAAAAAAAACTTTTTGTTTACAATCCAAATCTTGGAATGCAACAGCTTTTTGCACGAATAGATGAGGAACATTTGATTGATGTTGCATTGGTAAAAGAAGAGATAGGTGATAACCTTTACACTTCCTTTGATAAAAATGTTGTTAGATTTACGATTAACAAGCCTGTGTCTTTTTACAATGAGCTCACTCCAGTATCTTTTAATAACGATAGGAGCTTACCTGTGACCAAAGAGATGATTAGTTTTGTCGGGGATTATAGTTTAAAAATTACGAATAAAGATGAAATGAAAGAAAAACTTTATGCAGATGATGACAGACGACTTTATCAATTCATTTAATCTCATTTCGCACACTGAGCCAAATAGAAAGCTCATTGTGCATCTTGAGGAAGTGTACAACAAAGCTCAAAAACGACTAGATGAGCTTGATATAAATTTTGATTTGTTGTCAATTTCACATGAACAATTTGAAAATTTACTCCAAATTACCGTATTTTGCCATGATTTTGGGAAATCATCTATGTATTTTCAAAAGAAAATTTTAGAAGGTCTTACGAAAGGCAAAGAAGAAAAAGAAAAAAAACTTTCAGAACATGGACTTATTTCCGCATTTTTTGGTTATTTTGTAGCGGTTGAAAAGTTTCGTCTTGATAAACGATTTGCAAGTTTAGTTTTTATGGCAATTCGGTATCATCATTTAGATTTGGATAATGCTGAAACTATGCAGACAGTTGATGAGTTGGCAATACAAAATGTACTCAAAATTTTTAAGGGCATCAAAAAAAATAGTTCCGAAATAGATGCAATTTATCATCATTTTTTAGATACTAATGAAGTAATAGAAAATTTTGGGACTTTTTTGATAACCAATTTTCCAGAAAATGAAATTGAATATTTAGATAAATTTTTTTGGTTTAAAGATGAATATCAAAAAAATGATATTTTTGTCTTTATGCTGTTATTCTCATTACTAATTTATGCAGACAAAGAAGATGCTATTTTTAGAGATAGAATGATAGAAAAAATCAAAAGTAAATGTATTGATTCAAGTAAGGTTGATGACTTTAAATCAGAGTATTTTAAAACAAGAGATAAAGCACCTCTTGATAATGTGAGAGAAAAAATTTATCAAAGCATTGTTCATGAATTTAATAATGTAAAAGAGAATAAAGTATTTTTTATTAAATTACCTACAGGTGCAGGAAAAACACTATTGCTTTACAAATTGGCACTACAAATCAAAGAAGAACAAAACTACCAAAAAGTTTTTTATCTTTTACCTTTCATAACCTTGATAGAACAAAATGCCAGTATCCTTAAAGATTTACTAAGTTTTATGGATATCAATATCAATGATAATCGTATCTTTTTAGAAAAACATTCCCTTAGTGGAGAGTTTTTAATCGAACAAGGCTTAGAAGAATATGACATAGATAAAAAACAATTTTTGCTTGATACTCTTGATAGTGAGTTTGTTGTAACCTCTTTCCATCAACTATTCTATGGTGTTTTTAAACGAAAAAATGCTTTGTTTAAGCGGTTCCATCAATTTGCTAATAGTATTATCTTGATTGATGAAGTACAACTTATACCACTTGAATTAATGTATCCAGTAACACAGTTTTTAAAATTTATGAGTGAAATTTTTAATTGTAAAATTATAGTAGCTAGTGCTACATTTCCAAATATCAAAAAAGAGATTTTAAACGATAGTTATACATTTAAGACAATAGATACAATATTGACACCTGAAGAGAATTTACAATTTTTTAATCGCTATAAAATTACAGTGGATATCGTTGAAAGTTATACATTTGATAAGCTATTTGAAAAAATTGATGATAAGTTACAAACACAAAAAGATTTACTATTTAGGGTCAATACAGTTAATACCGCTAATACAATGTATGAGTATCTAATCAATAAAGATTCCAGCTATAGGCAAGAAAGTATTTTTTTACTTACAAGTGCTATTGCTCCGATTAATAGACAAGAGATTATCAAAAAAATTAAGTCAAATTCATCCAAAGGTATTCAACAAATTGTTGTTGCTACACAGCTTATTCAAGCAGGGGTAGATATCTCTTTAGAAGATGGTTTTGAAGAATTGGCACCTCTTGATTTAATAGTTCAGTCTATGGGAAGAAGAAATAGAAGTGCTGAAAAATTAAATATTGGAACAGCAGATATTATAAAAATCAAAAATGATAAAAATTTTGAAGGTCATAAAATTTACAATAATTTTGATATCGAACAAACTTGCAAAATCCTTAATAACTACCAAACTTTATCAGAACAACAAATTTATTCAGAAGGATTATTGGATAGTTATTATAATTCTCAAGTAGAGATTAAATCAATAGATGCACATTTTCAAAAATTAAATTTTTTAGATATTGATAAAGAATTTGTTCTGATTGCTAATGCACCACTCACTTTTAGTTTTTTTATACCGTTGAACAAAGATGCAGTCAATATTTGGAAAATATTGGTTGAGCTTGATAAAAAAAAGAGAGCTATCAAACAGGATAAAAATTTTTGGAAAAATATGAAAGAGATTGAAAATGAGTATTCAAAAATAAAAAAAAGTGTAAACCTTTATACTGTTAATCAAAATTTTTATTATATGGGCGAGAAAAAAGAGATTGCTAATACAGCTATCACCGAAGACTTTGAAAATGCACTTGGAATATACTTAGCAACTGAAAATATTTTTGATGAATATATTGGCTTACAGCTAGTTGAATATGTTAAAGATAAAGTAGAAGGGTTATTTTGGTAGTTGTGATATTCAGAAATACAGTTCCGAATATTCTATACTTTTTCGGAAGTATGATAGAAAAAGCTATTTTTTTAGGCTTATAAAAAAGGTTCTAATGTGAAGAATTTATCAATTAATGGTACTCTTATCTCATACTTTTTTATATGTAAAACAAAATTATGGCTCCATGCCAACCGTATAAACCTTGAAGACAACTCAGAAGATGTACGCATTGGGAAAGTTTTGCATGAAATTAAGGAAGAGAAGAATAAAACGGCTGAGATTAGTATTGATAATATTAAAATAGATAAAATTACAAAAGATTATTTGGTTGAGATTAAAAAAAGCGACAGCGACCCACAAGCTGTGAAATGGCAGGTTTTGCTTTATCTTTACAAACTAAAACAAAAAGGCGTGGAGAAAAAAGGCAAGATAGAGTACATAGAAAAAAGAGGGGATAAAAAGGTTGATTATGTTGAACTTGATGAAACCAATGAAAAAGAGCTTTTAGTAGTTTTAGAAAAGATTGAAAATCTGATAAACCAAGAAATCCCACCTATGGTTAAATTTGAAAATAAGTGTAAAAAATGCGCTTATTTTGAGTATTGTTTTATCTAAAAAGCATAGAGGTAATTATGGCAAAAAATCACACACGATATATTTTTAGTATGGGCGAACTCAAACGCAAAGACAACTCAATTGCGTTTCGCAATGAAAAAGGCAACTTTTATATTCCTATTCAAGACACCCGAGAGCTTTATTGTATGAATGAAGTGAGTTTCAATACTAAGTTTTTAGATTTCATAGGAAAAGCTGGAATTACGCTTCATTTGTTTAATTATTATGGCAATTACAGTGGAACTTTTTACCCCAAAGAGCAGTTAATTAGTGGAGATTTGTCTATTAAACAAGCGTTATGTTATGTTGAAAATAGGCTTCCTATTGCAAAGTCAATTGTACAAGCTATTGCTGAAAATATTCATGAAACGCTATATCATTATTATAGGCATGAAAAAAAAGAGTTAAAACCAGTTCTTGATTGGCTAAAAAGTGAGCCTAAAAAGTTTTTAGAAAAAGATATTACAATTGAACAAATTATGTTTATAGAAGGGCAAATTTGGAGCAGGTTTTATGACAGTTTTAAACATTTTTTGCCTGAAGATTTTTTAATGAACAAACGAGTAAAACGCCCACCCAATAACCCTATGAACGCATTGGTGAGTTTTGGGAACACCTTGCTTTATACAAAAACGATTAGTGCAATTTACACCACACATCTCAATGGTGCAATTAGTTTTTTACACAGTCCTAGAGAAGGAAGGTTTAGCTTGTGTTTAGATATTAGTGAAGCGTTTAAACCCGTAATTGTATTTAAAACAATTTTTGATTTAGTGGGCAGAAAAAAATTGCAAGTTGAAAAGCACTTTGATAAAAGTTTGAATTATGCGTTGCTAAACGATGAAGGTAAAAAAATATTTATTGACGCGTTTGAAACCAGATTAAATGAAACGTTTATGCACCCAAAACTAAAACGGAAAACTACTTATAAAAATTGCTTAAAACTTGAGGGCTATAAGCTTATAAAATATATTGTTGAAAAAAAAGAGTTTGTGCCTTTTAGTTTGAAAGATAAAATGTGAGTAAAGATACCTTTAAATACAACTATACTTTTTTATTTTATGATATTGCCGATGAATTTAGTGATGTTGGAAAATATAGAGTGGCAAAGGTTTTTAAAATCTGTAAAAAATATTTAAAGCATCATCAAAAATCAATTTTTAGAGGAAGTATTACTCCTGCAAATCAAATAAAACTTGAAAATGAACTCAAAAAAGTAATTGATAAAAATCTAGATTTTATCTCAATTATAAAAGTTCCCAACAGTAAAAGTTTCAACGAAACTATGTTAGGAACCAACAAAAAAGAAGAAGAATCTATTTTTATCTGATTTTTCCAACCAATTTATAAAATAATCAGCTAATAAGTACTATAATATCTATATTTAGAAGCTATTTAACAACTTATTGTTAAAATCTTTAAATGATTGGAAAAAGTGCTATAAAGTCCTATTTTTAGGTAAAGTAGTATAACAGAAGCACGATTTTTTCCTATTGAACCAACGACATATAATGTATTGAAACTGGGTGGAGTTAGTGCAAACATTTCTAACTTAAGAAATTGAACCAACGACATATAATGTATTGAAACCCGCCATAACCACCACGGGCAAAATTTGCCACCTCTTTGAACCAACGACATATAATGTATTGAAACAGATATTTTCTAATATCTTCTAATCCATGAGCATTTTGAACCAACGACATATAATGTATTGAAACCCGTCTATATCTGACTGACTTAGCAATACACTTGTTGAACCAACGACATATAATGTATTGAAACCGATCAAGTAGGTACTGAAGTTTATCTTCTTTTATTGAACCAACGACATATAATGTATTGAAACTAATCCCACACGTCTTGATTCGTCCAAATAGATAATTGAACCAACGACATATAATGTATTGAAACCAAGTATGGGAAGAGCCTACTTGCCCCGAAGCATTTGAACCAACGACATATAATGTATTGAAACCTCTTTAGTTCAGATGCTATGGATTTCATAAATATCTTGAACCAACGACATATAATGTATTGAAACAATAAAGAAGTTGTCTTAGTGGTAGGGTCTATCTCTTGAACCAACGACATATAATGTATTGAAACTCTGCAAAAGGTTGATTGGGTGATGGAACTAAAATATTGAACCAACGACATATAATGTATTGAAACTCGTCTGCAACATCTAAACCTGCAACTATGTCACCTTGAACCAACGACATATAATGTATTGAAACTTAATTGATGACCACGAAATGCTAGGCAAGGACGCATTGAACCAACGACATATAATGTATTGAAACTTATCTGTTGAGTCACTTCTCAAATTTTCAACATATTGAACCAACGACATATAATGTATTGAAACTACTTGAACCGCCACCATTTATGAAAGTACCAAAAATTGAACCAACGACATATAATGTATTGAAACGCAGTCACATTATTAGAGCTTTTTCCGAAACTATTTTGAACCAACGACATATAATGTATTGAAACTACATTAATAACACGAGAACACACTCAAAAGAACAAATTGAACCAACGACATATAATGTATTGAAACAATCTTTAAAAGATTGAACAAAGTTTTTAAATGTTTGAACCAACGACATATAATGTATTGAAACTTTTTAATAGTATTTTTAAAGCATTTTCTGGAACTTTGAACCAACGACATATAATGTATTGAAACAGTCTTCTATTAATGTTAACTATTTCCATAGAAGTTGAACCAACGACATATAATGTATTGAAACGAAATAGACACAAGATTATCTCAAATAGACAACGATTGAACCAACGACATATAATGTATTGAAACAAATTCTTACTGATTAAGTAAAAATAAATAAATAATTGAACCAACGACATATAATGTATTGAAACACGCTTGTAGCGTCAAATCCTGTTGTTAAAACTGATTGAACCAACGACATATAATGTATTGAAACTGAGCTTGTTTTTTATATAATAATTTTCCAAAATTTGAACCAACGACATATAATGTATTGAAACAAAATAAAATCAGAAATTACAAAATAGAAGATATTGTTGAACCAACGACATATAATGTATTGAAACATGAGGGCGTTCCCAATTTTGAATTAATTTGGATTGAACCAACGACATATAATGTATTGAAACGGAACTACTTCTTTAACAACTGGAATTACTTTTTCTTTGAACCAACGACATATAATGTATTGAAACAGTATTAAGGAATTTGGCTTTACTAATCCAGTTTTATTGAACCAACGACATATAATGTATTGAAACCGGGTTTGTTGCATATACGAGAAGAGGAGCGGAAATTGAACCAACGACATATAATGTATTGAAACTCTGTAATCATTTATATTCAATACTTTTAATATAATTGAACCAACGACATATAATGTATTGAAACTGGCGAAAAAACTGCAAGTTTAGTAATTTCGCCAGCGTTGAACCAACGACATATAATGTATTGAAACGGGGATTAATTCCCCTTTCTTTAAAAGGGTTTAGAAATTGAACCAACGACATATAATGTATTGAAACAAATAAAATGACAAATAACCAAAGTCAAGAATTTTTTGAACCAACGACATATAATGTATTGAAACCCAAGTTTTGGATATACCGTTGTTCCGAAAGCTCTTGAACCAACGACATATAATGTATTGAAACTATGAAAAGCTGGGTCTATTTAAATCAGAATAATACTTGAACCAACGACATATAATGTATTGAAACCTTTCAATCTCTTCATTAATAGCACTTGGATTTTTTGAACCAACGACATATAATGTATTGAAACGACAACTAGCGATAACTTATCGAATGAAATAGCACAGTTGAACCAACGACATATAATGTATTGAAACATGATAAAGCATTGATGGAGAAGGTGTGTGCGTCTTTGAACCAACGACATATTGGAGAGGTAACCTTATTTCAGACATAGAATTTAAATAAGTCTACGTTCAAATAAAATAAAATAAAATGCTTTTAGACATTTTGATTCATAAGATGTTTCTGAAAATATAGAAATCATAAGTTGTGATAATTTTATTTTGTTAAAATAAGGCTTTTTGAATAATATAGGCATATTTATAAACTGCTATTTCTATATAATAAAATCTTATAAAAAGTATATTTAACTTAATTGTTATCTTAAAAAAACTTTGAAAAATCCTTAGAAACTACATAAAAATACTAATTTAAAAACAAGAACTCCCTTTAATGTAAACAGGAAGATAATGAATTGTCTTAAAGTTGTTTAAAATGTTGATGGAGTTAAAAAGCTATCAAAAAAATGACAATGAAAAATAGATTTAAGGAGAAACACATGTTATCAACAATAGCTATAATACTTATTGTTTTATGGGCATTAGGACTAGTTAGCAGTTATACTTTGGGTGGATTTATTCACTTGTTATTAGTAGTTGCAGTTATTGTCTTACTGCTTAGAGTTATACAAGGTCGGCGTATACTTTAAAACTATACGCTTTTATATATTACAATCAAAAAAGGGATTTATAATGCAAGATAAAGAACTATATGAACAAAAAAAACAGGCTCAATTGGATGAATGGAAAGCAGATATTGATAAACTTAAAGCTAAAGCTTCAATGATGAATGCAGATGCACAAATTAAAATTATTTAGCTTACTTTTTCTAATTTCTTAAAATCAAGAATTCTCATACCCAAACTATGTTAATATCGTACTATGAATAACAAATATAAATTGCTTAAAAATATTTTTGGACATGAGGGCTTTCGGAGTTTTCAAGAAGAGGTTGTAGATGCTATTTTAGCGAAACAAGATGTACTTACGGTTTTACCAACGGGGGGCGGAAAATCGCTTTGTTATCAACTGCCTGCACTTCTTATGGATGGCGTTACGGTGGTTGTTTCTCCTTTGATTGCTTTAATGCAAGACCAAATAAAAGCCTTGAACGACATAAATATAAGTGCGAAAATGATAAGCTCTTCTCAAAACGCAAAAGAGAATGCTTTGACTTTACAACAACTCTTAAATGGTGAGTTGAAGTTTATTTATATTGCACCTGAACGCTTTACTTCCAATGAGTTTGTAGGGGTGTTACAGCGAATAAGTATTAACTACTTTGTAATAGATGAAGCCCATTGTGTGAGTGCGTGGGGGCATGAATTTCGAGCTGAATATCGAAACTTGGACAAACTCAAACGGTTTTTTCCTAACACTTCTATTGCTGCGTTTACTGCAACGGCTACAAAAAAAGTAGAAGCCGATATTGCGTTAAGTTTACAATTAAACCATGCTAAACATTTTCGTGCTAAAACTATACGAGACAACTTAGAAATAAAAGTGGAACCTCGTATTTCAAATGGCAAAACACAAATTCTTGAATTTTTAAAAACGCACAAAGGGTTGTGTGGAATTATTTACACTTTTACACGAAAAGAAGCAGAAACCTTAGCAGAGTTTTTGTGCGAAAATGGTTACGCTTCAAAGGCGTATCATGCAGGGTTAACACCAAGCGTAAAAGATGAGGTCTATGAAGATTTTGTGTATGAAAAAATAGATATTGTGGTGGCTACTATTGCTTTTGGTATGGGAATTGACAAATCAAATATTCGTTTTGTTATACACACAAGTTTGCCTAAAACTTTAGAAAACTACTACCAAGAAATTGGTCGTGCAGGACGAGATGGCGACATGTCGTATGTCTATTTGCTTTACTCTAAAAGCGATGAGATAAAAAGAAAAATCCAAATTGAAGAGGCTATTGACAGCTCTTATAAACAAACGGGTCTGGATAAACTCGAAGCCATGTATCGTTATTGTATCTCTGGGCAATGTAGACATAAAATTATTGCAGCGTATTTTGAAGATGAAATAAAGCCTTGCCAAACCCTGTGCGATAATTGTACTAAAGGAGAGGTTGAACTCTTAGATATGAGCATAGATGCTCAAAAGTTTTTAAGTGCCGTTTACAGAAGCGAACAACGCTTTGGAGTTAACCATATTATTGATATTTTAAGAGGGTCAAAGAACCAAAAATTGTTAGAATTAAAGCATGATAAATTAAGTGTATATGGTTTAGGATCAGAAAAAAGCAAGAATGAATGGGTGGCAATTGCCAATGCGTTAATAGATACTCAAGCCCTTGTTTTAGGTGAGTTTCGAGTGCTAAAACTTAACCATTTGGGAATGGAAATACTAAAAAGCAAAGAGAAGTTTTTTATCCCTAGGGATAAATTGGGAATTGAGCAAAAGACTCAAGGTGAGCAAAAAATAGAACACGAGCTTAGTTTCAATGAAGCAATATATGAACGCTTTAAAGCTTTACGAAAAAAAATAGCCTTAGAATACGAAGTTCCTGCATATGTTATTTTTGGAGATAAAAGTTTAAAACAGATGTGCGAAAAATTACCCCAAAATAAAGAGGAACTGTTACAAGTAAATGGAGTAGGGGAAGTGAAATTTGAGAAATATGGAGAGATGTTTTTAACTCTAACAAGAGAAATAAAAGAAGAGTTCAAAGCACAACTGCAAGAAGAACCTTTAAAAAAACTCACCAAAACCTATTTAGACACTTTTGAGCTTTTAGAAGAGAATAAAACCATAGAAGAAGTAGCAATGGCTAGAACTTTAGGAGTAAGCACCATATTGTCGCATTTAAATGTGTTGTGTGAGCATGGTAAAATAACAAAAGAAAAACGAGCCAAGTTAATAGAGCCTTTAGAAGTTCCAATTGGTATGCAAAATTGGATTAAAGAGGGTTTAAAACAAGGTGAGTTAAGAGAGCTTAGAGGGTATTTGAGTTTGTATGAACAACTTTATATGAATGAATAGTGAAATATCATTGTATGAAAAAAACAATTGCTAAAAACGGTTATAAATCTTTTCGGAAGCCGAAACTTGTTTCGGTCGGGGGTGGAAGAGTAGTAGTTTTGGGTTTGGTTGGGGTAAAAGTTGCAAGTGGTTTTAAAGTTAGAACAATTGTAGGAAAGCCTTAAACAAGTTTAAGGTTCCGTAATATTGTTTGGGATTGTGGTGGGGTTTGGAAATCGAAACTTGTTTCGGTCGGTGCTGTTCGTGGGGGTATAATGTTTTGAGTGGTTTGTGGTAGTTTTTACTTTTGTTTTAAGACTTGCCTTAAATAAATTTAAGGTTCCGAATATCATAGCTTAGAGGGTATTTGAGTTTGTATGAACAACTTTATGTTAATGAATAAAAATTCACTACTCACGCTTAAAACTCAACGCTTTATACTGTTGCAATTAGCACCGACCGAAATAAATTTCGGTTTCCGAAACAGTGCAAAAGCTCTTCGGAACCTTAAATTTATTTAAGGCGGTATAGCAACAAGAGTGAAATAACTAAACTACTTGCATTATGAAGTGAGTATTATCAGTTAAGGTAATCGTATGATCACCTAATTCAAAACCTACCATATCACCATTTTTTGTATTACTAATAGTTAAGTTAGCAGATTGTAAATTATCATTGTTTAGGTCAATTTTAAAGCTACCTCCAGTAAACCAACTTCTCATAGCTTCGGCATCTATACTTATTTTTTTAGATGGATCTATGTCTTCTAAGTTTAGTGTTTCTATATTTTTAAACATATCAGTAGCAAAAGTATTGTCAGCACTATCTTCAAAAGCTAAAGGACCGGGTGTCGTGGCTGTAACTTTGGCTGTATCGTTACCATTTCCACCATCTATTCTTAAATTTCCTGTTAGTAAGGCTTCGAAATTTGTAACGAAAGTATCGTCTCCGTTGTATCCATATGCGTATGCATTTCCAGCGAATTCGCTTAAATCTAAGTTTAAATCGAAGGTATCGGCATTATTTGTACCATAAAGGGAGAGATTGCTTTTGTCGCTACCTATTATTTTTTTAAACTCATTTCCATATGTATTATCACTCCATTGTTTGACATTAATACGAGCATTATAATCACCCAAATCTAATATTTCAAAGTTCCCAATAGTTATGTTGTTTGTAGCACTGGCATTGGCATTTGTAAAGTTGACATTACTTGCTAGTTTAAGAGTATCTCTACCATCTCCACCATCTAAGATTTC
>JBAYYP010000012.1:0-37593 GCA_041672955.1 Arcobacteraceae bacterium | reverse complement strand
AAGGCACTCAAGAGCATAAAATGAGTGTTTTGTTTATTACACACGATTTAATGGAAGCCATTCGTTTAAGCGATAAAGTTTTGCTCTTAAAAAGTGACCCTGGTGAGATTATAAAAGAGTATTTGTTTGATTTTCCAAAAGAGCAAAGAGACGATGCCTTTGTTTTTGAGCAAACTAAAAAGCTTTTAAACGACACCGATATTTTAGAAACATTTGAAATTAAGGCTAAATAATGGCAACAAAACATTACAAATATTATCCAGAGGAAGAGAATATTCCACAAGTTTTAGCGTATGGGTTTAGACCATTTTTGCTAGTACTTCCTTGGTATATTGCCCTAAATATAGTGCTTTGGAGTTTAGTTTTTAGTGGAGTCATTCAATTTACATTTATAAATAATATTTTAAATTGGCATATTTATGAACTTCTTTTTGGAGTAGGGCTTGGAGGTGTTTTAGCATTTACACTAACAGCACTGCCTGAGATGTACCCAGGAGTTGTGCCAATTGTTAATAAAAAACTGCTCTATATTTTTGTAGCTTGGGTTTTAGGACGAATTAGCTTTTGGTTTATTGACTTTTTGGGTGTAGAAATAGTTGCAATAATAAATATAGCATTAACTTTTTGGCTTATTTCGTGGATTTTTAAGCCTGTAATTTTAGATAAACTACAAAGAGGTTCAAGCATTGGCTTTGTCATTATTGCACTGGCTATTTTACAAATACTATTTTTTGCTTCAGAACTTAACTTTGTTACTTTTGACTCTTTAAAAATATTAATTGCTTCTATATCTCTGTTTATGATACTCATTTTATTGGTTTTACGCAGAATTAATATGGAAATTATAAATGAATTGCTTTATGCTGAAAAAATAGATGATGTATTTAGAGCAAAACCATACAGATATAATTTAGCTATTTTTTGTATATCTCTTTTTACTTTTGTAGAGTTTTTTTATCCTACAAACTCACTGTTAACTTGGATAGGATTAGCGTGTGCTGCTTCAATTTTAGGTATTTTAAATGACTATAACTTAGATTTTGAATCTATTATTTTTAAACCTTTTACAATTTATTTAGGAACTATTTTTGTTTTTATGGCACTAGGATATGGTTTATTAGGAACTTCAACTCTTTTATCTTTGCCATACAGCAGCGATTTTAGACATTTTTTAACCACAGGTGCATTTAGTCTTACTGTTTTTATGGCAATGATTATTATGGCATATGTTCACACAGGAAGACAAATAGAGTCAAACTCTTGGATAGCTACAGGATTTATACTTCTTTTTGCAGCAACAACAGTAAGAGTAGGGGTGATATTTTTTCAAGAATACTACACAACGCTTATTTTCTTAAGTGCGTTACTGTATGTAGCTTCTTTTATTTTGTACTTTTTTAAGACTAAAGATTTTCTAATGCAAAGAAGATTTGATGGGATTAAGGGGTGAGGTAGTTTATTAAAAGTTTTTAAGTTTATTTTAATATTATGGATTTAGATTTTAGTTTTAAAAGTAACTGCAAAGAGGTGGGCCTAAAGTCCCACTTCCAATTACTCATTTCTTAGTACATCGATTACATCTATGTTTGTGGCTTTATATGCTGGGTAAAATGAAGCTGCAAACACTATACAAACAGCTCCAATAACAATAGAGACAAAATCTACAGTTGAAAGCTCAATTGGAAGTTTACTTGTACCATAAACATCTGCAGGTAGTGAGATGATATTAAAATTATCAAGCAAAAATATACCTAAAAAGCCTAAGCCAATTCCTAAAACAATTCCACTTAAACCAACAGTAATACCTATTCTTAAAAAGATTAGTTTAATCTCTTGTTGCGATGCTCCCATTGAAAGAAGTAGGGCTATCTCTTTTCTTCGGCTCATAACGGTCATTAAAAGTGATGAAATAATATTAAGTGATGCAATTAAAATAATAAGCATTAAAACAATAAATAGTGCTTTTTTCTCCATCTCCATTGCTGCAAAAAAGTTTCCATTTTGTTCCCACCAGCCTACAACTCCTGCCATTGTGCCATTTAATGCAGCTTGTATTTTTTTAATATCTTCAAATGGATTTTTTGAATAAATATGAATTCCGTCATATTCGTGTTCTTCTTTTTTTAATAACGTTTGTAATGCTTCTAAAGAGGTGTACATATAGGCTTTGTCATAAGCGTTAAGACCTGAGTGAAAAGTGCTTTTAAGTGTAAAGCGTTTCATTCTAGGCATCATAGAAAAGCCATTGGGGTCAATAGTAGTAAAATATAACGTTACTTTTGAACCTTTTTGAGCAAAAAGCTTATCTTTAATTCCTTCTCCTATCATTAAATCATATTTATCAAACTCTATATTTTGAACCCCTTTGGCATAAATAGCGTTTATTTTCTCTTCTTGTTTGGGATTAACTCCAAAAATAACGCCTCCACTCATAGTATCGCCATTTTGAACAATTACTTGAGAAGACAAATAAGGAGAAAAAATCATTTCAGGAAATTGTGTTTCTAATTCATTTAATAAAGAAGCATTAACGCTGCCTTCGAGTTTTGCATAAATAGACAAAGGGTAGTTCATAATAAAGAGTTTGTTTTCAAACTCTTTTGCAGTACCATTCATAATTGCCATTGAAATCATTAAAACCATGACACCAACAGCCACTCCAATAAATGCCAAAAGAGCACTTATTGAAATAAATGGATTTTTTTTATCAAATCGTAGATACTTTTTGACAATAAAATTAACCAGATTTTTATTCACCTTAGTTTCCAGCAGCTAAGCCTTTTTTAGGTCCACTAATACCACAACACTGTTTATATTTTTTACCACTTCCACAAGGACATGGTTCATTTCTAGATATTTTTTTCTCAACTACAGGTTCATCGAAGTTGGTTCGTGCATTTTCTTGTTGAGACTCCATTTTAGCAATGATTTTATCAAGCATCTCTTTTTCTCGTTCTTCTTCCTCTTTATTTCTTAACTGTACAGTAAATAAGATTTTAACAATTTCATGTTTAATAGAAGAAGTAAGCTCAACAAACATATTATATGACTCTTTTTTATATTCAACAAGAGGGTCTTTTTGGTTGTATCCTCGAAGTCCAATCCCCGTTTTAAGCGTATCCATAGAGTAAAGGTGTTCTCTCCACGCATTATCTAATATTTGTAAGTATAAAATTCGCTCAATTTCACTTTTTTGATCAGGGGCAGCTAAGCTCATTTTTTGCCCATAGATAGTTTTAAGAAGTTTAAGAAGCTTTTCATGCAATGCTTCAACATCTTCCGATATTAAATCATCTTTTGTTACAACAACAGTTAGCTCTTCTTGAAGTTTTATAATAATTTTATTGTAATCAATCTCTTCTGTTGGCATTCCATCAAATATTTCGCATGTAACTAAAAGGTTGTTTACATACTCAAGTTGATTTTCTTCAATTTTAGAGGTAATATCAAATTCAGGATTAAGTAAGTCATTTCTAAATGCATAAATTACTTTTCGTTGTTTATTCGCAACGTCATCGTATTCAAGTAGGTGTTTTCTGCTTTCAAAGTGCATGGCTTCGACTTTCTTTTGAGCATTTTCAACCGCTCTTGTAACCATTGAAGACTCTATATGTTCGCCTTCTTCAATTCCTAGTCTCTCCATTATGCTTTTAATTTTATCGCTTCCAAAAATTCGTAACAAACTGTCTTCTAAGCTTAGATAAAATTGCGATTCACCCACATCTCCTTGACGGCCACTTCTTCCTCGTAATTGGTTGTCAATTCGTCTTGATTCGTGTCGTTCTGTTCCTAAAATTGCTAAACCACCTAAAGCTAGTGTTTCAGGAGTTAATTTAATATCAACTCCCCGTCCTGCCATATTAGTAGCAATAGTAACTGCACCTTTTTGCCCTGCATCTTCAATAATTTTCCCCTCTTTATCGTGTTGTTTTGCATTTAAAACAGTATGAGGAATTTTTGCATTTTTTAACAATTCATGTAAATGTTCAGACTTTTCAATAGAAGCTGTACCTACAAGGACAGGTTGCCCTTTTTTGTGATACTCTTGAATTTTATTACAAACCGCAATAAATTTTTCTCGTTCACTTTTATAAATTAAATCGTTTTTATCAACTCTTGTTACGGGAATATTCGTAGGAATTGAAACAACATCTAATTTATAAATTTCAGCAAACTCTGTGGCTTCTGTTTGTGCTGTTCCAGTCATTCCACCTAATTTATTATACATTCTAAAGTAGTTTTGGTAAGTAATGTCAGCTAATGTTTGAGATTCATCTTGTATTTGAACCCCTTCTTTAGCTTCTAAAGCTTGGTGAAGTCCATCTGAGTATCTTCTTCCTTCACTTAATCTTCCTGTAAATTCATCAACAATTACTACTTCATTGTTTTGTACCACATAATCAACATCTTTTTCAAAAACATAGATGGCTTTAAGAGCTTGATCTAAATAGTGAGAAAGCATTGCATTTTCTAATGAATATAAGTTATCTACTTTAAAAAGTTTTTCTGCTTTTTCAATTCCTTCTTCTGTCATTAAAATAGATTTATTTTTTTCATCAACGCTAAAATCACCTGTTACCACAAGCGTTTCATCCGCTTTTTTAGGCTCAATTATTTCACCTTTTTCCAATTGCATAGCAATATCATTGGCTTGTGTGTAATCGGCACCTTTTTTATTGGTAGGTCCTGAAATAATTAAAGGAGTTCGGGCTTCATCTATTAAAATAGAGTCCACTTCATCGACAATTACGAAATGGTGATTTCGTTGTACTTTTTCATTTGGATCATACTTCATATTATCTCTTAAATAATCAAACCCAAATTCGTTGTTCGTACCATAGGTAATATCGCATAGGTATTGTGCTTTTCTCTCTTCTTCAGTATGAATACTTGCAGTAATTGCACCTACACTAAAGCCTAGAAAGTTATATAAAGGTTCAAGTTCTTTAGCATCTCTTGACGCTAAGTAGTCATTTACCGTTACAACGTGAACTCCCTTTCCCAACATTGCGTTTAAAATAACAGGCAAAGAAGCAACTAGCGTTTTACCTTCACCTGTTTTCATTTCAGCAATTCTTCCATCCGTTAGAACCATTCCACCAATAAGTTGCACGTCATAGTGTCTCATATTTAAAGCTCTTACACTGGCTTCTCTTGTAATTGCAAAAGACTCATTTAATACATCATCCAAACTCTTTTCATTGGCTTGAACTTGTTGTTTAAGTGTTTCAAAGTAAGCTTTTAGTGCTTCATCGTCTAGCTCTTTAAACAAAGCCTCCAATTCATTGATTGCCAATGCCCTTTTATTATACTTTTTAATCTCTTTGTCATTTGATGTACCAAAAATTTTTGAAAAAATATTCAACATGAAATAAAATCCTTTCTGTTATAATGGCGTAGATTATATATAAATTAAGGTTAAACTATGTTTTATAAATTGTTCTTTTCTGCAATGTTCTTTTTAAATGTCAGTGCTTTTGGCAATGTGTTTGCAAATATCACAAGCTTTCAAGCTTCGTTTGAACAAACAATTACGAATGCTTCTAAAAGTGTCATAAAGTATCAAGGTGAACTCTATATTAAAGATGACTCTAAAATTTTATGGCAATATAAAACGCCAATTATTAAGAATGTCTATATATTAGATGATGTTGCCATAATAGATGAGCCAGAACTTGAACAAGCTATCTATACAAAATTAGATAAAGAGATTAATTTAATCAAAATTATAAAAGAAGCCGAAAAAAACAGCGACAACAGTTATACGGCTACAATAAATAATATAAACTATGAGATTATGCTTGTAAATAATCAAATATCAAATATTTCGTATAAAGACGAGCTTGAAAACTCTGTTTCAATTGATTTTAAAAATATTACTCAAAATCATAACATAGAGGCAGAAATTTTCAAGTTTATTCCACCAACTTCTTACGATATTATAAGAAAATAACGCTATACTTCCAACAAGGTACAGCAGACAATGGCTTGAAATTTCAAGAGGAAAGTCCGGGCTGCAGTGAAGTAGAGTTCCATTTAACCAATGGCTAGGGTAACCTAAGGGACAGTGCAACAGAAAGTAAACCGCTTGTTTTTACAAGTAAGGGTGAAACGGTGGGGTAAGAGCCCACCAGACTTTTGAGTAATCTTAAGTGCTATGTAAACCCAACTCGCAGCAAGAAGAGGTGGTGGGAACTTCACAATCCCTCTCTTCGCACGATTGTTTAAGTAATTAAACAACCAGATAAATTATTGTCCAATACAAAACTCGGCTTACAGCTGTGCCTTCAAAATTTTACAAGGATTTCAAAATGGAAGTGGGTTCAATTTCTGCTTTTTTACTTTTTTTCTTTTCAGCGCTTATTTTAATTGTTATTTTTCTATATCTATATTCGCTCGTTACTCCCTATGATGATTACGCGTTAATTTTTGAACAAAATAACACAGCTGCTGCATTAGCGTTTGGTGGAGCCATGATAGGCGTTTCTATTCCTTTATACAGTGCGTTAGTTGGTTCTGTTTCATACGGAGATTTTCTTATGTGGGGATCCGTAGCCATTGCTATTCAACTCATATTTGCATTTATTGCAACAAGACTTATTAAAGGAAAATACTCTTTTAAACAAAGAATTGAGAAAGATGTTATTCCCGTAGGAATATTTATGGCATTTTTATCTATTAGCGTAGGGCTGTTAAACGCAGGTTCTATGAGCTACTAATATTATTTCGGACATTTTTGTCCGAAATAACTGTGTTAACGTCTTTTTTTTACCTATTTCAAAGCAAACTGTTTCAACGAGTTTGCATCTAAAGATAGCAAATAGTATCTTTAAAATAAATCTAAGGAGAGAAGATGAGTTTAGAAATAGGAACACAAGCAACTATTGAATATAAGGTTTTAAATAAAGATTTAGCAGCTAATTTACAAATATCAAGTGATGATAATTTTCCTGAAGTATTTGCAACTGCTAGAATGGTTGCTTTAATGGAGTGCAGTGCTGCAAAAATGATGCTTGGACTTTTAAAAGAGGGTGAATTAAGCGTTGGTGTTGAAGTAAATATAAAACACCTTGCGCCAACTCTTGAAAATGATACTGTTATTTCAACAGCAACTTTTGAAAAAATGGAAGGAAAACTATATAAATTTACAATTGAAGTAAAAGATAGTGCTGGAGTTATAGGAAGTGGAACTCACACAAGAGCAATTGTTTCAAATGAAAGATTAATCAATGGCGCTAAAAAAAGATTAGAAAAATAGATATAAAATAGAAACTTTTCAGAGTGACCCTGAAAAATCTTCTTTAGTTTCTAAGCCACAAACATAAGTTTTGCAAGAATTACTATTAAAATTCCACTAAATAAAACAAACTTATGAAAATGTTTCATAATAGGATGCGGAGTTTTTTTAAGAACTTTATTTACAATTGAGTAAACAACTCCAGAGGCAATCGTAAGTGCTAAAAAGACTTTTAAAAGCAATAGCAGTTGCAAATTCGTATTAAAAACTCCAAGTTCTGAATTTATATAACTAGCAAGCATATATCCACCACTAAAAATTAGAATTAAAACACTAAGTGGAAAAATCATTCTGGCTCTTGATGAAATTGCCGTCATAACTTTTTCATGCTCTTGTTCATTTAAAACTTTTTTTATTACAGGAAGCACAAACAAATCTGCAAATACAAAACCTAAAAAAATAATTGCACAAAATAGATGAACAATTAACACAATTGAATATTCCATAATAAAATCCTTTTTATTTGTTGATAAGTATAATCAATATAGTAACAAAAAATATTGACAATAATCAATAAAAATTGAAGAAGAAAGCGACAAATATAAGTATAAATTCTGAATTACATGAAAAAGCAAAAAAAGTATAAAATAGAAGTGAATACTTAAAAGCCATTAATGCTAAAAATGAACTTTTTAAGTTTATTTTAGATGAGAGCATTCAAAGCAGTATGGACTTGCTAGACTATAAACTTAAGTGAACATCACTTAAGTTTTGATATAATAAAAGCTACAAAACTAACAGAGGATGTAGATTATGCAAACTTTATCAGTGCAAATACAAGATGATTATATGAAACAGTTTATGGACTTTGTAAAAGATAGTCATTCAAATATAATTGTTTCAAAAGATAAAAATATTGAAATAGACCCTTATTTTTATGAAAGAAAAAAAGATTTGGAGCAAAACATTGAAGAGTCTGAAAATGGCAAGATGGAGATGTTATCTCAAGAACAATACGACCAAGAAATGGAAATATTTTTCAAAGATTTAAAAGCTAATGCAAATCTTTAGAACTAGACTATACAAAACCCAACTACCAAAAATTTTAAGACACATTGCAAAAGATAAAATAAGTGCAAGTGAGAAGTTTTATGCTGATTTAGATAAACAAATCAATAACCTAATTTTCTCTCCACTTAATATTCTAAAAATCTTTAATAAAAACAAGCCAAAAGAAGATAGATAAACGGGGGGGCAGCGACTGACCCAGAAAAATTTAAATATAGAGATACAAGGAAACCTAGCTAAATAATTAGCTAGGTTTCAAGACTAAAAAACAAGGAGAAATTAGATGTTAAAAAAATTAGATGCCAAAAATATGTTTGTTTCAGATTTAGGTTGGTTACAAAGTAGATTTCATTTTAGTTTTGCTGAATATAGAAACTTAGACAATATGAATTTTGGAGTATTGAGAGTTTTAAATGATGACATAATTCAAGCAAAGCAAGGCTTTGGAAAACACCCTCATAAAAATATGGAAATCATCTCTTATGTAGTTGATGGAGAATTAACACATCAAGACTCAATGGGAAATAAAGAGATTTTAAACGCAGGCGATGTTCAATATTTAAGTGCAGGCACAGGTATCACGCACTCTGAGATGAATGATTCAGATAAAAAGTCACGATTATTACAAATATGGATAGTACCACCAAAAAATAGCACTGAGCCTATTTATGGTTCACAAAAGTATAAAAAAGAGGAGAGTTCAAATAGACTTCTAAATATTGTTTCGTCACAAAGTGGAGATGCACAAATCAAGATTCATCAAGATGTGAATATCTTTGTATCAAAATTAGAGAAAGACAAAACTATAAGTGTAGATATAAAAGAAAACAGACAAATATATTTTGTTCAAATTGAAGGAACTTCAACTATTAATGAAGTGGAGCTCAACCATGCAGATGCTATGGAGATTACAAAAGAGTCAAAAATTGATATAAATGCTATAAGTGATTCACACTTTTTATTTATTGAGATGAAAGAAAGTTAAAAATAAAAAAGCAAAAAAAGGAGAAAGGCATTTATGAGAAATATAGAAGATTTCTTAGCAAGAGCATTAACAGATGATTTAGGGAAGTTGATATTAAGATTTACCATTGGGTTTTTAATGTTGTTTCATGGATATGATAAGCTTACAAATGGAATTGATGGAATTAAGTTCTTAGTTACAAGAGATGGATTACCTGAATTTTTAGCATATGGTGTTTATGTAGGTGAGGTAGTAGTTCCAATATTAATAATTATAGGACTTTTTACTAGAATTAGTAGTATTATCTATGCAGCAACGATGCTTTTTGCAATTTATTTAGCACATGCACAAGATGTATTTGCAATAAGTGAAAAAGGTGCTTGGGCTATTGAATTACAAGCATTATTCATGTTAGGTGCACTTGCATTAGCATTTTTAGGTGCTGGTAAATATAGTATAGATAAAAAATAAATATATATCTTTTGAATGCAAAATATACAGTAAATATAACTTTAATATATTCATATCAAATAAATAAGAAAGTAAAATTATGGCAAAAATTGGAATACTTGTTGCAAGTTCTGATAACAATCAAAAATTAGGCTTGAAACTACAAGAATTAGCACAAAAAGAGAGTTGTGAGGTTGAATTAATCAATTTAGTTGATTTAAGATTACCTTTATATTGTACAGTTGAAGAAAAAGAAAATGGTATTCCTGCAATAGCAGTAGAATTAACAGAAAAAATATTAACTTTGAAAACATTCATTATTGTAGCACCTGAATACAATGGAGTAATGCCACCTATGCTAACTAATTCAACAGCATGGATGACAAGAGTAACAGCAGATTGGAGAGATGCATTCAATGAAAAATTTGTAGCTTTGGCGACTCATAGTGGTAGTGGTGGAGCAAAAGGTCTTCAAGCTATGCGAATGCATTTTCAACATCTAGGTGCAAATATTCTAGCAAGAGAACTTTTAACAAACTACGATAAACCTCTAAATGAAGAAGCAGCAATTGGAATAATAAAATCATTAGCTAAGCTATCTGAATCTGAATAATTTTTTTGTCTTATAAGGAGTAAATAAATATGATCGAAACAAATGAAAACAGCTCATATAAATGGCTAGTTTTAACAATATCTTTTTTATTGATGTTGGTTTTTGCAATATCTTTACAAGCCTTACCGCCAATTTTTGGAAATATAATGGAAGATATTCCTTTTTCTAACTCTCAAGCAGGACTTTTAATGAGTTCTTATGCTCTTTTAGGAATTTTTCTGCCTTTTTTGGCAATCTTTTTTTTAGATAAACTAAATTTGAAAAAGATGATAATAGTAGCTCTTGCTTTGGTAATAATTGGCTTAGTGGGTTTTGCACTATCTTCATCTTATACCTCACTACTTATTTTTAGATTAATTTCAGGAGCAGGTGCCACTATACTTATAGTACTTTCACCCCTTTTAGTTACTATGTATTTTACTAAAAAAAATATGGGTACAGCTATGGGGATATTTAATGTAGCAGTTCCTGTTGGTACAGTTATATCTGTAAATCTTTTTGGATATTTAGGTCTGTTTATGAGCTGGCAGTCTAATATTGCTGTTATTATTGGATTTGTTTGTGTAGTCTTACTGTTAGTGATGTTTTTTCTTATATCTGCACCTGAAAAAAAAGAGAAAAATTCGAATACTCCTAAAGTCAAAATAAATCTAGGTATAAGTTTGATATTTTTAGGAGCTATTTGGATGATAGCAAATGGTCAGTTATTAGCTTATATCACTTTTGGATCACAGTTTTTTCAACTCCAAAATATGAGTATACAAGAAGCAGGATTTCTAACAAGTATGATTATGCTCATTTCAATTTTTTTAACACCAATTATTGGAATAATGATTGATAAGAGTGGTCAAAAAAAGATATTTTTACTTTTAGGTCTTGCAATAATGGCAATAGCTTTCTTTGCAATGGTTAGTTCGTGGTTATCTTTAACACTTTGGGCAGTTGCTTTAGGTGTAGGTTTTGCCTTTGTTCCTGTTGTGATATTTTCTTTACTTCCAGATGTTGTAAAACCAGAAAATATGGGTATGGGTTTGGCTTTAATAACAGCTGCTTCTAATTTAGGAATTGCTATTGGTGCTGCTGGATTTGGTTTTATTTTAGATATAACTTCACAAAGCTTTGCTATAGGGTTTCAAATTTTAGCTGCTTTTTCAGTGTTAGCAATAATTATCTTATTTGCTATAAAAACAAAATTAGCACGGTAATTTTTAAAGCCTTTTTCTCTTTCCACCTTTCTCAAGGTGGAATGCCTACACAAATTAATCACTTCAATCAAACTTCAACAAAACGATAAACTAAAACTATAATATCCCCCTTTATGAAGAGTATTTTCCCTAAGAGTTAATCTTAGACAATCTATTAACAACTAATATAAACTCTATACTTTAAAAAGAGATAAAAGATAAGTATTCATTTTAATAATAATTATCAATTAAGACTAGGTGAGTATAATTAAAATATAAATTAATACAAGGAAAATATATGTCAAAAATAATAGAACAACTAAAACAAACTCAAGCTGATGCTCATGCATTATATGTAAAAATGCATAACTATCATTGGAATATCAAAGGTATGGATTTCTTTCCAGTACATGACCACACAGAAGAAATTTATAACAATATGTCAGTACTTTATGATGATACAGCAGAAAGAGTCTTACAATTAGGTGGAAAGCCATATTTAACAATGAAAGAATTAGCAAATGCTACAAAAGTTGTAGATGAAGAAAAAGATTCTTTTAGATCAAAAGAAGTTGTAGAATCGATTATTAAAGAATACAATTATTTATTAAAAGAGTTTAAAAATCTAAGTAATCTTGCATCGCAAGCAGATGATAAAACTACAGAAGCTTTTGCTGATGATCATATAGCTAAACTTGAAAAAGCTGTTTGGATGATGACAAGCATGATTTCTTAAATCATGCTCTTTCTTAAGCTTAGAAATGATTTTAAAAAGGATATAGATGCAAACATGTGATAGCCAAAGTGGTTTATGTACAATAAATAGTAAAGGTGTAAAAGAAGATAATATTAATATAAACCATACAGCACTTTTTTATGTAGGTGACCCTATGTGTTCATGGTGCTGGGGAATGTCAGATGAGCTTAAAAAAATACAAAATTTTTGTACAAAAGAAGGTATAAAGTTTAATGTAGTTTTAGGTGGACTTAGAATTGGTGGTGGCGATCCGTGGAATGACCAGTTCAAAGGTTTTTTAAGGAATGAGTGGCAAAATATCCATAAAAAAACTGGTCAAAAGTTTGTTTACTCACTACTTGATTTAGAACACTTCAATTACGACACACAACCTGCTTGTCTTGCTGTTTATATTGCAAAGAAAATATTAAAAGGTAAAGATGATAATAGCTTAAGTGTATTAGAATTTTTCTCTAAAATTCAAGAAAAGTTTTATGCAAAAGGATTAGATTCAACTAAGTTGGAATTTTATCACGATATTTGTAAAGAATTCAATATTGATATTAATGAATTTGAAAAATATTTTAACTCTAAAGAGATAAAAACAGAACTCGAAAATGATTTTGCACTAGCTTCAAAACTAGGAGCTAGAGGAATGCCTAGTCTAATTTATGTAAAAGAAAATAAAGTTATAGACATCTCTTCTGGATATAAAACATATGACGATGTTTTAAAAATGTTAAAAGTTAGAGTTTAAACTAGCTAAATTCCGGGGACTAAATTCCGGGGACAGTTTACCTAATTACAAAAGCATTTAAGAAGTTTCAGCAATATTGGTCTCATATCTCTATGATAAAATAAAATTATTGACATGGGTAGATTAAAAAAATAGAAAATGAGGACAAAATCGAAAAATGAAGATAGTTAGGTATATTGTCCTCGGAATATAGAAATATTTATTTCAAAGAATATTTTAGTTGGTGCTCTCTAAAAGCGATTACATCTTTTAAGTTTAGGATGGTTTTATTTTGTTCTTCTATACGCACTTTTAGCTTCACTATTTCTGCATCTCTAACTTCTATATTAACTGAACTTTCTTTGTATTTGTCTTCGAAAATCTTTTTAAGTGAAAAAAGATTTTTTAATTCACTATTTAATCCAATAAATTTATTATAAGAATCATGTCTAAGTTTGTCAAAATTTTCTTTTTCTTTTTTTAGTTTATCCTCAAAATGAAGAAGTTGGGAGTGTTGTTTTAAGGATTTTTTCTTTTCTTCTTCAAGCGCATGTTGAATTAAATGAATGTGAGCGATTTGTTGGGATTTTTGTTTTAAAAACTTAATTTCATTGTTGAGCTTAACTTCACGCTCTTTACATTCTTTAATATTATCAATAACTTTCTTTCTAAATTCTCTTTTTTCTGTCTCTTCTTGAGTTGTGATAAAGCGTATTCCCATATAGCCAATAATTGTTTCGCAAGGATCAAACATAGGTATAACTGTACTAGTTACATAATAAGAATTATTGTCTTTTGAACGATTTTTAATTTTTCCTTTCCAAATTTCTCCTTGAGAAATAGTTTCCCATAAATTATTAAAAGTAGCCGTAGGCATATCGGGGTGCCACATAATATTGTGTGGTTTTCCAATTATCTCCTCCCTAGAAAAACCTGAGACTTGACAAAATATATCGTTTACGAATGTAATTTTCCCTTCGATATCAGTCTTTGAAATAATGGCAACTTTATCAATAAGTTCTAAATATTGATTGAGTTCCTTTTGTTGTCTATTGATTAAGTGTTGTTTTCTTATTTCATTACAAATATTTTCTATACGAGAAAGAAGATGGCGAATATTATAAGGTTTTACCAAATAATCAGAAATATTAAGTTTAATGGCTTCAAGTAAAAAAGAAGATTCTTGATATGCACTTGAAAAAATTACAGGAATATTTAATCCATATTCTCGTATTTTTTTAATCATTCCGATGCCTGAAAGTTTTGGCATATTTATGTCACTTACAATAATATCAATATGATTCTTATTTTCTATACAAACATTAAAACCCTCCTCACCATTTTCTGCTATAAAAACATTTTTAAAAAGTTTAATTAAAATAGTATACATTGATTCTCGTGTTGAAATATCGTCTTCAATGTATAAAATAACTAGATTAGATAACTGTGTTTTGCATTGCATTATCATACTCCTCATATTAACAAGAATTACTTTAGTGAAATAATTAAAATTTATTAAGTATAACTTGAATACTAAAACTAGTTAAGATTATTAAAAAAATTAACTAGTTATTA
Source organism: Arcobacteraceae bacterium (assembly GCA_041672955.1). Taxonomy (GTDB): domain Bacteria; phylum Campylobacterota; class Campylobacteria; order Campylobacterales; family Arcobacteraceae; genus Marinarcus. The sequence goes on along the minus strand of JBAYYP010000012.1, from coordinate 23,030 downwards.
TATTGATTAGTAACAAAATGTAGCACCACAGATAGCAATAAAATAGCAATTTCTATAAATTATTCGTTAATAAATAAAATTATTATTATTAAAGTGCAAAAAATTAAAACACAAAACTAAACCCCTAAAGGCTCATTTACTTCAATTTCACACTCATTTTTTTCATTACATTTAATATTTGCATCTAAATAGAAAATTCTATGAATATCTTCATATTTTAACTATTGTGCTAACATTCCCCAAGCTTCCATAGCACGGGATTTTTCGGAGTCAAACCCCGAAAAATAATAAAAGCTATTTCTAACTTTCAAACCAGCCATTTTGTTTTAATATTTCAATTCTTGATTAGAAGTTTCTCTTCATAACACTTTCTAATGTTGTTTTTTCTTTGATTTTAATTTGTTTATTTTGAGCATTTGCTCTTTATATATTCCGGGGACAGTTTACCTATTTCAAAGCAAACTGTTTTAGTGAGTTTGCATCTAAAGCTCCCGACACACGCTCAACTTCTTTTCCATTTTTAAACATAACCAAAGTAGGAATACTTCGTATATTAAAACGAGACCCCAGCGTTTGTTGCTCTTGGGTATTTACTTTTGCAAACATAACTTTTAAAGGAAGTGTTGATGCTACTTGTGTAAAAATAGGTGCCATATTTTTACAAGGACCACACCAAGGAGCCCAAAAGTCAACTACTACAGGCAAATCACTGTTCACAATATACTCATCGAAATTTGTTTGTGTTAACTCCAACGGTTTATTTTCTAGCAAAGAAGTTTTACATTGCCCACAATTAGCCTTGGCATACGACTCTTTTTTAGGTAAAGAGTTAACTTTAAAACATGAAGGACACACCACTTTAATTTTATCCATAATAGACTCCTTAATAAAAATTGGTATATATAGTATGAAAGTATCGCATAAAGAGGAAAAATAATCAAGAAAAGGGAAATAATAATGGCGGACAGCTAGGGATTTGAACCCTAGATAGGTTGCCCTATACACGCCTTCCAAGCGCGCGCTTTCGGCCACTCAGCCAGCTGTCCGTAAATTAGAAGTGGATTCTATCTAAAAGAATATAAATTGGTGATTAGTTTTCGTCTGATTTTTAGTGAGCTGTAATAGATGAGAGAAAAGAAGGTTTTTTTCTTTAATGTGTGAATTCTACTGATGCTGCAAATACCAAACACCCTCTTATATTATATATTCTTCTTTGCTAGAAGACATCAAGCCATCACAAAAAAAATATATTGTTTTTTCTCATGATTTTCACCAAATCCGATAACCGACAGAAGAGGGTGCTTATCTGAAATTTTTATCACTACTTCATACATCATAGCTTGCATCTCTAAAGAGTCTAAGCACGCTAATAAATCTTTTGTTGTGATATTTTCATCTAAAAATCCCAGCTGTAACTGTTTCGCCGCATGATCAAGATATAAAGATGTAATAACTTTTTCACCTGCATTTTGGAATTTTTGTTGATCATCTTCTTTTAACAGCATAGATAAAAGCGTATATTCTTTAGAGTTTTGTATGTTTTCACGTATATCATCTATCATGTCTATTATATATTTCATGCTTCGCATTTAAGCAAAATCTTAATTAAGATTTACTTGAATAAGCAGGCAATCGTTACACTCACAATGCATATTTCAAAGTTAGACCATCGTTTTGACTATTTGTCTTTAAAGAGATTTGAAATATTTTACGATATTTTCGATGTTAAAGAGAAAAACTAAAAGCTACTTCTTGCCTTGAACCTTTATAAAAACCGTGTCAATATCAACTTCATAACTAAATTGATGCTTTTTACAAAACTTTGTATTGCCTTGTTCGCACATGGCAATTGCTTTTGTTGTTGCTTCTTCTATAGAATTACATTCAATTCTTTCTGCCCAGCTTTTTCTTTTTTTAGCACAAGAACACATTTTTTCAACCATAATAAACGCCATGGTAAACCTTTTTTTTTTAAGATTTTACATTAAATGGCGTTATTTTGGAACTCTTTTTTTGTAGGTTTATATTAAATAGTGTTATACAATAGTTAACGTGTACCCCAAATAGGTGTTATATGCTACATAACATAAAAGTAGAAAAACCCCTTCAGCACGACCTATTTGTCCTTTTTTTCCTTTAAATCCGTATGCCATTGCAAACAGAACAATGGTTAAGGCTAACATTACTGTCCAGTCACGGGTTAATACTTCTGGTGCAATTTCTGGCATAGGGTGAATAACAGTTGCAATACCTATTACGGCTAAAATATTAAACATATTTGAACCCACAACATTTCCAATAGCAATGTCGTGTTCACCTTTTTTAACAGCCATAACCGAAGCTGCTAGTTCTGGAAGCGATGTTCCTAGAGCTACTATGGTAAGTCCGATAATTAGGTCACTTACTCCAAATTCACTAGCAATACCGACCGCACCCCATACTAAAATTCTTGAACTTACAATAAGTAATAGAAGACCAATTATAAGCCAAACTATTCCTATTTTTAAACTCATGGCATGTTCTAATAGCTCATTTTCTAATCCATTTTCCAAACTGTCGCCTCTGCCTTTAATGGCTGCAAAAACAGACCAACCAATTAGAGCAAAAAAAGCAAGAAGTAAGATAACTCCTTCTGTAAAGCTTAATTGATTATCTATTAAAAAATAACCACTTGCAAATATAATTAACAATAATAATGGCAACTCTTTTTTAACAATTTTTGAGTTAACAATTATTGGAGTAATTATGGCGGTAACTCCTAGAATTAGAGCAATGTTAACAATATTTGACCCCAAAGCATTTCCTAAAGCTAATGCAGGGTTTCCTTCATATGCAGCAATAGCAGAAACTACCATTTCAGGGGCAGATGTACCAAAACCTACAATTAAAATACCAATTAAAAGCGTGGGCATTCCTAAATGTTTTGCGGTAGATGCAGCACCATCAACAAATTTATCCGCACTCCATACCAATAAAACGAAACCAACTATAATTGCTAAAGCGTATAAAAGCATTAAAAACCTTTTTTATTTTTTTGAATTCTAACTTACCTTACATTCAAACAAACTTTTATTTTGCGCTTAAATAAAAGAACTTAAATGAGCTGATTCTTAACAAACTGCGTATAATGACCCACTTCTTGCTCCAGTTCTTCATGTGTTCCTTGTTGTACAATTTCACCGTCGTGCAATACAAAAATAGTGTTGGCATTTTTAACCGTACTTAAACGGTGTGCAATAGTAATAACTGTTTTGTTTTCTAAAAAACTCTCTAATGCTAAAAAAAGCTTAGTTTCGGTGTGAACGTCAAGAGCAGATGTGGATTCGTCAAAAATTACCACACTGGGGTTTGAAACAATCATTCTAGCAATAGAAAGGCGTTGTCTTTGACCACCAGATAGTCTAATGCCGTGTTTTCCCACAACGGTATCTAAACCTTCTTTCATATCCTCTACTATTTCTTTAAGTTGTGCTATTTCTAGGGCTTTGTTAATAGTTGCATCGTCAACCGCCTCATTTCCCATGGTAATATTAAAACGAAGAGTATTGTTAAATAAAATAGGCATTTGAAGCACTAAAAAGATAGATTCGCGTAGGCTTTTTTTATCGATATTATCAATACTTATAGTGTTGTAAGAAATATTTCCTGATGTTTTTTCATAAAATCCTGAAATAATCTGAGCTAGCGTTGTTTTTCCACTTCCACTCGCTCCTATTAATGCTACTTTTTGCCCAAAAGGAATACTCATTGAGATATTTTTTAAGATACTTTTATCTTTAATATACGCAAACGACAAATTATGAACCCCAATATCTACGCTTTGTTGAGAGCTACACAATTTTTCAGAACCATTAGACTCAATACTTAATGCAAATATTTTGTTAAGTCGCTCCATTGCAGCTTTTGCACTGGCATAGGAGTATTGCATGGACAAGATGTCTTGAACAGGTGTCATAATCACCCAAATATAGCCAAACATAGCAAACATCATACCAATGCTTAAATCGCTGTATGCGACCATTAAAAGCCCCGTAGCTCTTAATATTTCAAATGCAGCTAGAAAAATGGTAAACGAAAACCTCTCATATGCTACGCTTTTAAAATTGTATTCATTGGAAGTAGTTTGGATGCTTTTAGCGTGTTTTATAGAGTTTTTAAAGAAAAACTCCTCTTTATTACTGGCTTTTATTTGTCCAAACAGCTCTAAAACTTCTGAAATATTCTCTTGAAAGTTTTCTATGGCTCTGTTTTCATTCTTTTTTAACAATACCACCGATTTTGATATTTTCTTAGAAATAAACATAATAATGGGTTGAATGACCAAAATCATAATTCCTAAAATAGGGTGGATAATAATCATAACAATAGAAATAGCAATAAGTGAAAGTACAGAGGCTATAAATTTACTCGCTCCTGTAATAATAAAATTGTCTAAAGTGTTGACATCGGTAACCAAATTGGCACTAATAGCCCCATTTCCAAGGGTTTCGTACTCATTCATGCATACTTTTTCTAAGTGTTTCAAAAGGTTTTGGCGTACAGTAAAAGTAACTTCTTTGGCAATGGCTGTAAAAATTTTAGTAACAATAACGGAAACAAGAAAATGAAAAAAGCGTAAAAAAATTACACTTAATGCCACTATTGCTATGTAATAGAAGGCATTTCCACTTCCAAACCACGAATCTATGCTGTTTACAAACAAAGCGGGTTTATCAAGCAAAACTTCATCAACAAGCACAGGAAGCATTAAAGGAATAGGAATACTTGCAAGTATTGCAATTAAGGTAATAACTTGTCCATATATAAAGCTTTTTTTATTGTGTAAAATAAGTTGTATCAGGTATTTAAATGTTAGTTTTTTCAAAGATTTTTCCTAAAATTGTATGCTTTAATTAGATGTATAAAAGCAATACAATTTATATAAGTTAGCTTTTCAAACCCCTATACTAAAGAGGTTTAAAGCATTTTTACTATTTGTTATACAAATTTATTTTCGTGTAACAACTCTTTCACAAATAGTGGTCTTCATTCCTTCATGAAATGAGCAGTTTAATCCACATTCACTAAACCCAATCTCTTTGGCATTGATTTGCACTAATTTAGCATCGGAAGCTTCTTGGCATATTTCCAACGAAGGAAATTTCCCAAATTGTATGCTTCTTTTAATATTGGCTTGGTCGGGAAAAACAAAAGCTGTCCAGACTTCAGAACCTGAACTAGTTTGAGAACTAGAACATCCTGTAAAAATAAAAACTAAGGCAACGGCTGCAAATAAAAATTTCATAAAACTCTCTTGTGTTAAAATAAGATTGATTTTATTATAAAGAGTCTTAGACTATACTCAATTTTAAAAGTCTAACAAAATCAATTTTATAATATAATGCTCGTTTTTAAAAAGGTAAGATCTCATGACAATAAAACAGACCATTCAAGAGCAGAGTTTAAAGCTTAAAAACATAACGCATATTCCTGCAAAAGAGGTAGAAATTTTAATATTGCACCTCTTAAGCAAAAATATTATTTGGCTACATTTAAACTATAATCAAGAGTTTGAACAGCAAAAAGAGTTAGAAAAACTTGTTTTAAAACGAGCCAATAATTATCCTTTAGAATATTTAATTGGTAAAGCTTCATTTTATGGAGAGATGTTTTACACCAAAGAAGGTGTTTTAATTCCACGACCCGAAACAGAACTTTTAGTTGAACAAGTTTCCACACTTTTAAACAGTTTATCAAAACCTATAAGGGTGCTGGAAATTGGGGTTGGCAGTGGTATTATTAGCGTTATGCTGGCTTTATTGGTTAAAGATATTAGTATAGTTGGTGTTGATATTAATGATAAAGCATTAGAATTAGCTGCACAAAATGCTATTAAACACGAAGTAACAGACAAAATTAGCTTTATAAAAAGCGACTTATTTGAAAATGTAATAGGAGATTTTGATATGGTAATTTCTAATCCACCTTACATAGCAAACGATTATTTGTTGCCTTTAAATGTAAAGTTTGAACCCGAAAATGCACTCTATGGTGGAAGTGTTGGAGATGAACTTTTAAAGCAAATTATAGAGCAAACCTATGAGAGAAAAATAGAGTACTTATTTTGTGAAATGGGCTATGATCAAAAGCTATCTTTAGAGAAATTCTTGAAAAATTTTCCTACAAAAAAAGTAGAATTCTATAAAGATTATGCCAAATTTGACAGAGGATTTATGGTTACTTTTAACTACAAAAAATAAAATAATAATTTTTTAAAACAGAGCTACTTAAGATTTATTTTAGAAAAAGAAGAGTTCAAATATATAATTAAAATTAGGAGAAAAAATGTTTAAAGAGTTTAATGTTGAAAATTTAGAAAACAGTAAAAAAGCAGTTGAGACAGAATTAAAAAAGAGTAGGGCGGCTATAAAAGCTTTACTCAAAATAGAAGAGAAAACGTATGATAATTTTGTTAAACCGTATCAAGAGGTTGCAGAAAACCTTAATGAATTCATAACACCACTGTTTCATATTGATTCGGTAAAAAATACAAAAGTTACGCAAAAAGTGCAAGAGGAGATTATTCCACTGCTGTCAAATTATGAAACAGAGTTGGCTCAAAATGAACATATTTATACCTCTTTAAAAACTATACATTATAATTGTAAAAGCAGTTTAAATGATATACAAAATAGAGTTTTAGAAAATGAGATTCGAGACTTCAAATTGGGTGGTTGTGGTTTAGATGATGAAAAGAAAAAAAGACTTAAACAAATCAATTTAAAGCTTTCAAAGCTCTCTAACACCTTTTCACAAAACATATTGGATGCTACTAATGCTTATGAAATGATTGTGGATGATTTTGAAGATGTTAAAGAGATACCACAAAGCGATTTGGCATTAGCAACGTTTGAAGAAGAGGGTAAAATTAAGTATAAATTTACACTTCAAATGCCTTCTTATTTGGCATATATTACCTATGGAAGCAACAGAAAATTAAGAGAAGCAATCTATAAAGCTTATACAACACGAGCAAAAAATAACCAAAAAATTATTGATAAAATATTACAATTAAAAATGGAGAGATCTAACCTTTTAGGCTTTGAAAACTATGCTCAATATTCACTGGCAACCAAGATGGCAAAGAGTGAAAATGAAGTGGTTAATTTCTTATATGAACTGGCAAATAAAGCCAAAGTAAAAGCCAAAGAAGAGGTAGCTCAAGTTCAAGAATTGGCACAAAAAGACAAAATAAAAACTATAAAAAGTTTTGATATGGCGTACTACAGCGAGAAGCTAAAAAAAGAAAAATACGATATTGATCAAGAATATTACCGACCCTATTTTGAACAAAATTCTGTTTTAAATGGTTTCTTCAATTTTCTGTATAAGCTTTTTAATATTGAGTTTAAATTAACCGAAGCAAAAACATGGGATGAAAAAGTTAAGGTTTATGATATTTATGAAAATGGTTCACTTCTTTCACGAATTTATATTGATTTAGAAGCCAGAAAAGATAAACGAGGGGGTGCTTGGATGAACAATTGGCACTCACATTATGTTAATTCTAAAGGTGTAAAACAGCTTCCAACAGCATATATTGTCTGTAATTTTCCTCCCTCTAATGAAACTACCCCCTCTTTGTTGCGACACGATGATGTAGTAACGCTGTTTCATGAAATGGGACATGCCTTGCATCATCTCTTAAGTAAAGTAGAAGAACCCTTTGTTAGTGGAATTGCTGGAGTTGCGTGGGATTGTGTGGAGTTTCCATCGCAGTTTTTAGAGTATTTTGCGTACGATAAAGAGGTTTTAAAACTTTTTGCCAAACATTACGAAACAAAAGAGACCCTAAGCGATGATGCCATTTTAAAAATCATTAATGCTAAAAACTTTCAATCTTCATTAGGACTTATACGACAAGTAGAGTTTGCACTGTTTGACTTTAAACTCTATCAACAGTTATACAAAGGCAAAGAAGTACAAGAGTTAATGGATGCTATTAGAGACGAAATCTCAGCGTTAAAACCCCCTAAATACAATAAGTTTCAACATGGATTTTCACATATATTCTCAGGTGGTTACAGTGCAGGGTACTACAGTTATAAGTGGGCGGAAGTGCTAAGTGCCGATGCTTTCTACCTTTTTATAAACAGCAATGTGTTTAATAAAGAGCTTGCTTTGAAGTACAAAACAATTATTTTAGAAAAGGGTGGTTCTACTGATATGAACAGCTTATATTTGGAATTTGCCAATAAAGAGCCAAGTGTAGACTCTTTGCTTAAAATTGATGATATTATCAGTTAAATTTTGTCATAATACGCTTTTAAAAATTTAGAATTTTATATAAGGAAAATCAATGAATAGCAACGAAACCATTGCAAAACTGAATGAAGCATTATCAAAATTAATAACAGCGTATGAAAAACTTCAAGAAGAGAACAGCGTATTAAACAATCAAATTGAAAAACTGACTCTGGATAAAAGCAGCTTGAACAAAGAAAAAGAGTCATTAGAAGAAAATTTGAGCAAATATGAAGATGTAAGCCAACAACAAAACAGTAATATTAACTCTATGTTAGGAAAAATTGAATCACTTTTAGGACATGAGAAAAAAAGTGATTCAACTTCACAGCCGCAAGAAAACAAACAAGAGAGCCAAGATAGCGACAATAATACCTCTACCGATGAATATGAGACAAAAAGTGAAACCGGAAATGGGAAAATTGACCTAAACCGAATGACTTCACTGCTTAATAGTCTTAACAGTCGTTAAATAGAGCTCAGGAAAATTATGATTACACCACTTAACAAAAGTTTACTTTTTTCCACATTTGATGTTCAAGATTTTCAAATGCTTGAAACGGCCATTAGCAATATGGCACCATCAATGGTGGAGTACTATTTAAGTGATTTAGGAAGCAACAGTGAAGAGTTTTATCTTAATAAAAAAGAAGTACAAGACTCAATTAACATTGGTGAATATAATATTTACATTGATTACAGTGAAAATATTTATTTAGAGATCAATACTAACAAAGAGAGCTATGAAACAGCTCCTTTGTGGTAAAACTGTTTTAACTGTGAAAATTAATGTTTTCACTAATTAGAATATTTTAGGTTTCCACAATGCGTTATCCTATAGACTTCTTAAGCACTTTTGATAAAACGCTTCTTTTTTGGATGGAACGGTTTGTTAAGTTAAAGCTTACTACCTTATCTAACCGAAATGTTAAAGACAAAGAAGCATTCAATGCCATAATTCAATCTCTTAATAAAGGCGTCAAATCAATAGAAGAGTTAAAAAATTTATCTAAAGAAGCCAGACAATGTGGGCTGATTGGAATTAACACTTACATTAACCCTTTAGAGAAACTCTATAAACAATTAAGCGCTCTAGGCTTTGCTTCTATGAAAGAAATAGATGAAGAGACTATCATTGATTTCCTAGCCACCTACACTTCTGGGCTTTCAGATGCCACTAAAAAGAACTACAGAATGGCAATATTGTCTTTGTTTAACTATATTGACAAAGAAAATGAAGATGATGAGGGAAAATCATACAATTACCGAATAGAATTAAAGAATTTTGCAGGTTTAGGAGGAAGTCGTGGTCAAAAGCTTCCTATTTATATGCACGATGAAGAGATTCAACGCTTTCTTGCAGCCATTGATGAAACTCCTTTTAAAGAGTATGCACAAGCTAAGAACAGACTTTTAATTAAGCTAATTTTATATACAGGAATGCGTGTAAGTGAAGCGCTTGATATTCAAACAAAAGATATGGTTCAAGAAGATGGCTATTTTATTTTTAGAATCAGCGGAAAGGGAAATAAGCAACGTATTGCAATGATTAAAAGTGCATATGTTCAAAAAGAGCTTAATGAGTGGCTTGAACATAAACCTAATACTCCCCTACTTTTTTGCTCGCGTACTGCTAAACGACTAACACAGCCTTATGTCTCTTATATTATGGATAAAATATTGCTGTATGCTGGGATTAGAAAAGAGAAAAATGGTGCGCATATGTTACGACATACTTTTGCTACAAGGCTTTATCAGAAAAATCATGACTTAATCCTTGTGCAAGAGGCTTTGGGGCATGCTGATTTAAATACATCAAGAATCTATACTCATTTTGATAAAGAGAGATTAAAAGCAGCTACTTCAGTTATGGACGATTTCAACTAATATGTTCTAAAACATATTAGTTATCTTTTACGCCCTTTTGAGAACTCTATAATGTATTCATGAATATCATCTAAAGACACAATTTCTTTAACAGCACCCGCTTCTATGGCTTTTGCAGGCATTCCAAACACCACACAACTCTTTTCATCTTGAGCAATTGTATAAGCGTTATTGTCGAATAACTCTTTCATTCCAATGCTTCCATCATCGCCCATGCCTGTGAGCATAACTGCCATAGCACTTCCACCTACAACATTGTTAACACTTCGAAATAAAATATCAACGCTGGGTCTATGTCTGCTTACTCGTACGGTATCTAAAAGTTTAACCCTATAATCTGCACCAAACTTCTCTATAGTCATATGCATGTTTCCAGGAGCTAAATACGCACATGATTTTTCTAAAATCATCCCATCTTGCGCTTCACATACATCTATTTCAGAATTGCTGTTAAGTCGTTGTGCAAAGGAGTTAGAAAAGCCATACGGAATGTGTTGTGTAATTAATATAGGGGGTAAACCAAGCTCCAACTTCATAAAAATTCGCAATAATGCGTCAACTCCACCCGTTGATGAGCCTATTGCAATCACTTTTTTACCTGGAAAGTTAGCAGGAAGTTTTGTAAGCACTTCATCGGGGTGAATCTTTTTTTCAACTCCGCTGTTATCTTTATTCTCTTTAGAATATTTTGTTTGAATTACCACTTGAGCTTTTGGTTTTTTTAATGTATATCTTTTTAATAAAAACGTTAAGTTAAGCAAAGTCTCTTTGATTCTATTTCCAAAAGAGAGCATAGACTCACCTGCTTCAGGTTTTGGAATAAATCCAACTGCACCATCATCAAAAATATCATTTCCTCGGACGCTTTCACCTGAGATAATAACTGCAGGCATAGGGTGAAGTCTCATAAGATTTCTTAAAAACACAACTCCGTCCATTTTAGGCATATTAATATCAATCGTAACTATATCTGGTTCATATTTTTTAATTTTTTCTCGAGCATCAAAAGCATCGACAGCTTCGGCTATAACCTCAAACTCTTCTATATTATTAATCATATCTTTCAAGATTCTTCTCATAGAAGGAGAGTCATCAATTACTATTACTGTATACATATGTTTACTGCTTTCTTAAAATAATTCTATTTCCATCTGAGGTTCTGTTTTAGATTTATAATGCCCAAACAGGTCAACACCACCAACATACTCTTTGATAACCGGCTCGTTGGTAATTTCTTTTTGTAATTTTTTCTCATCTCCAAGAATTTTAGCATTGGTATCTGATTTTTCAGTTACTTTAATAAAAGTTTGAAACTCACTTGTCAGTAAAATCAAACGACCTCGATCTCCCCTTGTATGTTCAGATATAATTCTAAAACCCTCTGTTTTGCAAAAATCTTTAGCAAACTCCACATTTCTATGTCCAATTGAAGCAATTGCAGACATATTAAGTTGCATAATATCAGCGCCACCAGATATTTTAACGCTCATATTTTCTTTTTTACACCCTAATTTATACATCTCATTGAGCATGGCTTCCACAGAGTAAAGTCCATATTTCATATCTTCATTTGAGTTCTTAGTTGTTGGAAGTAAAAAGTGATTCATTCCTTTTACCTTTTGAACTTTATCAAAAAACATAAAAGCAACACATGAGCCTAGAAGTGTTTTAAAAGCAATCTCTTCTGCATCTTTGCCCACTGCAAACTCACCACCTATAACAGTATGTGCGTTGAATCCCTTAATTTGTTGCGTAAATCTAGTATTGGAAGCTTTTTCAATACTTCCATCTTTATGCCCTATGACAATCAACCTATATTTCCTTTAACTTAACAAATGTATTTTGACCTGCTTTTTTAACATAATCTATTAAGTCATGAGGATTTTCAGAGTGCCCTATATATAGTGTTCCTCCAACTTTTAGATGCCTAAAAAGCTTTTTTAATATGGCATTTTGATCTTCCGCTGAAAAGTAAATCAATACATTTCTACAAAAGATAACATCAAATTGATTCATTTCAAAAGGATATGAATTATCATTTAAATTCATCTGTTGAAATGTAACCATATTTTTAAGATCATCTTTAACTTTAATTAAAACTTCTTGATTGCCAAAATTTTCAACTACTCTTTTTTTAAAATATTTAGCAGGTTTTACCCAATCAGGAAACTCTTTAGAGCTTTTTGCAAATCTATAAACGCCATTGGCTGCATATTGTAAAACATTGGTGTCAATGTCTGTAGCAATAATTTTTGCATTAATAGTTTGATTCAACTCCTCTTGAGCTTCTTTTATCGTCATCGCCATAGAATAAGGTTCTTCTCCTGTTGAAGAAGCACTGCAATAGAGTTTAAAAGTTGTTCCTTTGTTTTTTTCTAAAAATTCAGGAATTACCCTGTTTTTTAAATCATCAAAATGGAACTCTTCTCTAAAAAAGTGTGTTTTATTGGTAGTAAAAGAGTTAATAAACTCATTTACATTTTCACCTTCTTCAATTTTATCCAGCAATTCATCCAAATCGCCTGTAAACTTTGTATCTCGTTGAAGTTTATACAATCTATTAGAAATCATTACGTCTTTGTTATCAGAAAGGGTAATCCCTGTTAATTTATAGAGTAATACCTTTACTCTATCGTGTAAAATTTGTGTCTTATCCATTTCCTATGAAGCCTTTTGCACTTCTTTAAGATGTTGTTTCTCTACTTTCTTTTGAGCATTAATAATTCCTAAAATATCAAGAATTAATCCAATACTTCCATCTCCTCGAACAGTAGCAGCTCCAATACCCTCAACACTTCTAAAGTTTTTATCCAATGGTTTAACCACCACTTGATGCTGGTGTAAGAACTCATCTATAAACAGAGCTACTTTCATATTTCCAGATTTTACAACAATTAGCATACCCTCTTCTATTTTTCTATATTTTGGTTCAATTCCAAAGAGTTTATGAACTTTTACTACAGGAATAAACTCTTCTCGTAGCATTAATAAATCTTGAGTACCATCACCAATTCGTTTAATCATATCAGCGGTTGGTTGAAGTGATTCAACAATAGAACTTAGTGGTAATATATATTTATGTAATCCTACTGCAATATCTAGACCATCCAAAATAGCCAAAGTTAATGGAAGTACAATTGTAATTGTAGTACCAACACCAACAGCTGTATCCAGTCGAATCGCACCACCTAATTTTTGAATGTTGGTTTTTACTACGTCCATTCCAACACCTCGTCCTGAAATATCGGTAATTTGATCAGCAGTCGTTACTCCAGCTCCAAAAACTAACATAGCTTTGTCATTTGAGCTCATTGAAGCCAATTGATTTTCATCTATAATTCCATTGTCAAACGCTTTTTGTGCCACTCTTTCACTGTTAATACCTCGACCGTTATCATCAATAGTAATAATCATTTGTCCATTGGCTTGTTCTGCACTAATGGTAATAAATCCTACTTCATCTTTACCAGATTTTATTCTATCTTCTGGTGTTTCTAATCCATGGTCAAGTGAGTTTCTAATAATATGCATTAATGGGTCAGTTAAGCCTTCAATCATAGCTTTATCAATTTCAACATTATCTCCATAATGCTTGAACTCAACTTTTTTTCCTAATTGTTTAGAAATATCTCGTATTACTTTAGGAAATTTTGAGTAAATAGATTCCATTGGAACCATTCGAATACTCATAATAGAGTCTTGCATGTCACGAATATGTCGTTCTAACAAGTCTAATCGCTCTAAAACAGAGACTCTTGTTTTTGAATCTTCAATAGTAGTAGTAAACTGTGTAAGCATGGCATTAGTAATAACTAAATCACCGACATTATTCATAAGTAAGTCGATTTTATCTAAGTTTACACGAATATTGTTGGTAGTGGCAACGGCTTTATCACCTCGTGAACGATCACTTACTCTTCTTGCCCCAGTTGCTGTTTTTGGTTCATCTTCATTGTTACTTGAAGCAATATGATTGTTAATCTTTTCAATTTTTGAATTGGGGTCAAGATCTGGCATATCATCAAAGAAATCACCTGAATCGGTTTTTTCTTTTTGAACTCGTCTTGCCTCTTTTGAACCACCATTAAAAGCAGAATTTTGTAAAGCATCATCGAAGAAACCAAAGTTGTCACTTTCGTCACTTAAATTAATAATAGATTCATCAAAAAACCCATAAGGCTGCGTTAGGAAATCATCAGAATAGCCATCTGCATTTAGTTCTTCATTAAAAAAACCAAACGAATCTCCTAGCTGACTTGAACTTTTTTCGCCTGAAGAAGCTTCTTGATTTTGTTGCGCAGCAGAAACCTCTTTTGCAGGAGGAGTTGCAGCCGTATTATTCATATAATTTCTAATTTCAATCAGTAAATCTTGTGTCATTTCAGTAAAGGTTTCTCTGGTTAGTTCTTCTGCTATTTCCATATCTAGAAGTTCTTTCATTACATCTAAACCAGCCATTAAAGTATCTACCATTTCAGGTTGAAACTCAATTTTGTGATTTCTTAGTTTATCCATCATGTTTTCAACATCATGCGTAAATTCAGCAAAAAGTTTTAGTTCAACAGAAGCACCGCTTCCTTTTAATGTATGCACATCTCTAAAGAGTTGTCCCATTTCATCATCATTTAGGGTACCATTGTTTTCAGCTTCCAATAAAACATTGTCCGCTGATTCAAATAACTCCACAGACTCTTCTAAAAACATCTCTCTATATTTAGATATATCAAAACTGGCCATATTTCACCTTCTAAAATTATTTAATTTCTTATCGACTTAAAACTATATTTACAGCTTTTAACAATTGATCCGGAACAAATGGTTTTACAATCCAACCAGTAGCACCTGCTGCTTTACCTTTTATCTTCATTTCATCACTTCTTTCAGTGGTTAAAACTAAAATAGGCTTCGTAGCATATTGAGGCAATCTTCTTAGTTCTTCAATTAACGCAATACCATCCATATTGGGCATGTTAACATCAGTAATAATTAAATCATAAATTGCTTGTTTTGCTTTTTCTAGCCCATCTTTACCATCAATTGCCTCAGTTACATCGGTATAACCGCCTTCATTTAATGCATAATTCAACATATCTCTTAACATTGTTGAATCATCTACAATTAAAAGCTTTGACATAAAAACCCCTTGTTTTCTTCTTTTAGTAACATTTATTCTATAATAACCAAAGAACGATTAATTTAATATAAAAACTATAATTCTTGTGGTGCTAAATTAGCAGCAGCTAACTCTATTCTATCTTTTTTAACATTTAATACTCTAACTTCGAAACTATCACCTACATTTAAAATATCTGCAACATTATTAACTCTTTGTTTAGAAAGTTTAGAAATATGCAATAAACCCTCACCACCTTCAGGTAGAGCAATAAAAGCTCCAAAATCAGTAATTCTCTCTACTTTTCCCATTAAAAGTTCATCTTGTTTATATATTTTTTCAAAATCTAAGTTTTTTGTGCTTTTTCTTCCTGCTGGTGCATTGTTTGAAATAGTTTTAATATGCTCACAAGCTCCATTAATACTCTCTTTGTTCTCACCGCTTACTTTAACATTTCCACTGTCTCTGTCTAAGTCAATTGAAACATTAAAAGTTTCAATAATCTCTTTGATAGTTGAACCAGCTTTTCCAATAATAGCCATAATTTTACTAGGATCAATCATAAATTGCTCAATTAAAGGTAACGCATCACTTGGTACTATTTCTAAAGCCGCTTCTTCCATAATATTTAAAATATGTAATCGCCCTTCTTTTGCTTGTTCAAGTGCCTCTTTTAGTACACTTAACTCAATACCACCTAGTTTTATGTCCATTTGCAAAGCAGTAATTCCTAGCTTTGAACCAGCAACTTTAAAATCCATATCGCCATCGTGGTCTTCTAATCCCATAATGTCAGTTAAAATAGCATATTCTTTATTTTCAACTACCATTCCCATAGCAACACCAGCAACCAGCGCTGAAATTGGAACACCTGCTGCTTTAAGCGCTAAAGAACCTCCGCAAACAGTTGCCATAGAAGAAGAACCATTTGATTCTAATATTTCAGAAACAAGCCGAATGGTATCACTAAAATCTGAATCAATAGTTGATTCAAGTGCTTTTTTTGCTAAATTTCCATGTCCTAGTTCTCGTCTTCCTACTCCAAACATTGGTTTGGCTTCACCTACGCTAAATCCAGGAAAGTTATAATGCACCATAAAGTTCTCTGTAAAAGTAGATCTTTCTGTTAGTTTCTCATACATTTGACCGCTTTTAGCATCTGCTAAAGTACCTACAACTAAAGCTTGTGTTTCACCTCTTGTAAACAAACACGAAGAGTGTGCAGATGGTAATATATTGGTTTCAATATCAATAGGACGAACATCTTTAAGCCCTCTTCCATCTGCTCGAACTTTATCTTTGACAATCATATTTCGAACCAGTTCTTTTTTAACAATACTAACCGCTTCGTAAACATCTTTAAAACTAACCACATGATTGGTACAATAAACATCTTTTGAAATAAGTTTTGCAGCTTCTTTTAACTCAACGGCTCGTTCACTTTTTGCCAGTTTTTTAATAGCATCTTTGATATTTGCAGTATAGCTTTCTCTAACATAATTAATTAATGCCTCTTCAATAGAAAATGCTACTAACTCTACATTAGCAGGTTCTTTGCATGCAGCTTTAAATCCTTTTTCATAGGCTTCATTCGCATTTTTTAACGCATTTTGTGCCACACCAATCGCTTCAACTAACTGAGTTTCACTCATTTCATTGGCATTATGAACTTTTGTAAATGCTTCAATATCAACTTCTACCATCTCTTCAGATGAAATAGATTTCATTTCAATCATTAAAAGCTCTTCTTTACTTCCTGCTACAAATAAATCTAATGTTGACTCATTCATTTGAGTATCAGTAGGATTAACAATATATTCATTGTTTACTCGCCCTATTCGTACACCAGCAACCGATTTTTTAATAGGTAAATTAGAAGTATATAAAGCTGCCGATGCAGCATTAAGTGCTAATGCTTGAATATCAACATTTCTATCTGCACTTAAAACTATAACCGTAATAGTTGTAGGATAAACATACCCTTTAAGAAATAGCGGTCGCAAACTTCTGTCAATTACTCTTGAAGTTAGTGTTTCAAACTCACTAGGTTTTGCTTCTCGTTTAAAAAACCCACCTGGAACTTTAGCAGCTGCGTATGTTTTTTCTAAATATTGCACGGTTAAAGGAGTAAAATCTTCTTCAACCGGATTATCAAACTCACTTACAACCGTAGCTAAAACAACAGCCTTACCCATTTTTGCTAATACTGAGCCATTGGCTTGTTTAGCTACTTTATTAAAAACATAAATCTCTTCTTTTCCACATAACTCAAATTCGCATACTATTGACATATTCTATCCTTTAATAATCTCTTTTATTGCTTCAAAGGTGATCTCTTCTAATTCTTCATAATAAAAATCTATGCTAACAAAATGGTCCAGCTTTTTGACATAATACAAGTCATCGGCAATGGATTCAATGGTAGGAGCACTAGCTGTTGGCAATATTGGAACTGCTACAGAAACAGACTTAGCTTTTAAATTAATGGCTGTTTTAATGCACGCCATCATAGTTAAACTCGTATTTAAACCCTCGTCCACCAATAATACATTTTTATTATGAAGATCTGCTAATCTTTCACCTTTTCTATATTTTTGAATATACTTCAAAACCTCATTTTCATATACGCTTCTGGATTTTGAAAATACATAATCCAAGCTTATATCAAACGCCTTAACTAACTCTTCATGAATAACAACTTCCTCGCTTTCAGATACTATTGCAACTTCACACTCACTGTTATTAGGTGCATCTATTTTATACGTAAACATAAAATCAAAAGAAGATTTTAACTCTTTAGAAATTGTATAAGCAATAGGAACACTTCCAGCTGATGTTGCTATTATAATCCAATCTTCAAATTTTATTGTATCAGAAGGCAAAACATCAAGCAATAGTTTGGTTGCTTCTTTTCTGTTTTTAAAATATTTTGTGTTGAAACCCACTAATTATCACCTAAACTATATGTTTGTTGAATCCCACCTAAAGGTTTTAACTCTATTTCTAAGTAAATAACATCTTGACTTTTAATGGAATGCCCTCTATTGGTATGAGTAGGTTCCAATCTTTTTTCAAAATTGACATTCAATCTCCAACACTTGTCATTAATAGTAAAAATCAATGCCTCTTTACTTTTTATATCATCAATTAAATTGTAATGAACCCGATACGTCAACCAATAATCTCTGGCCATTCTGGCCGTTGCCGCTAACATATAAGATTCTAATTCATCTTTACCTGAGTTTTCAGTATCTTTAGACATATAGTGATTGGCTTTAAAAGCAAACCACTCATAATTAAAATCAAATCCAGAAGAAGATTCTACAAGAGTATGATCTTGATTGCTGTAAATAATACGGTTATAAATTGAACCTAAAATATAATTAAAAGTCACTTCGTTTTCTAAATCACCTAAAGTAGAGTTATCAAAATCATCGTATAGAATGGCTTGTTTTATTTTATGGTTAACAATTTGCTTTAAATCTTCTCTGTCATATAGTGATTGATTTAAAGCAAAAGTCAATGTTTTATTATCTTTTGGAAGAGTAAAAGGAGCTAATTCCGTATCGTTATTGGTTAAACTGTATAAATCTCCTCGGGTTCGAACACTATTTGGAATAGCAAGTTCTGTATTAAAGTTGACCGTATGTAAATAGTTTTCATACGGTTTCAATAAGTCTGTTCCCACTTCAACAACATGTCGCGTTTGCATAAATGTACCATTATTGAACTCTGAAACACCATTAGTATACTCTAATCGTGAGAGTGAAATTTCTTCTTTTAGAGTTACTCTAAGGTAATCATCAAAAAGAGAAAAACTATAATAAATAGGTACAGTTAAATCATATTGTTGTGCATTTAAACCTACTTTTCTTGAGTAGTTAGTGTAGCGCAAATCGGTTGAGTACAATAAATTATCCCAAATAATTGGTTTAGTAAACTGGTGAAGTTGAACTTGTGGCAGTTGTTGAATAACAGTATCATTGCTTTCTAAAGGAGTTTCTAAATAGTATCTTAAATAGGTCCCTGCATAATATTCAGGTGTTTTATAAAAATAGTTAAGTTTTGACTCAATTCGTCTGTTGTCATTGTCTCCAAAACGAACATTCTCTATTTCAGCATAATCAATATCATTAAGCCAGTTTGCGTTTAAATATAAACCATCTTGATGATTTTCATTTTCTGCAAACAATTTAGTTCTTTGATAATCCACATTCCAACCAAAATGCTTTTTATTTTTCAAATTCTCTGCTTCAAAATATTCACTTTGCTCAACAAAAATACCACTTTCTACTCTTAGCATTGAGTAAGGAGAATCAGCATATCTAAAATATCCGTGAATCCCCTCTCCTCTTTGTGTTCTGATTTGTGGCATTAGCTCAATATCATAATTATCAGCAGGTGCATAATAAAAAGGTTGAGCATATATAAAACCATCACTACTGGAATACCCAATTTTCGGATACAGCAACCCAGTTCTTCTGGTTTTATCGGTTGAAAAACCAAAATAAGGGGTATAAAAAACAGGAACATTTTTTATGTATAAACGGGTATTAAAAGTATTTATCCACTGCTCTTTAGTATCGTAATCTCCGTTTGAAAATCGTATACTCCAAAAAGGGTCTTCACAGTCACAACTTGAAAGAATTGAACTTTCTAGATTAACAGTATCTTCAGTCTTTTGAGAAGCTTGTGAATTAATCCATAAACTTGAAGGCTTATTTAAAAAAAGTGCAGGATTTTGAATCATTGATTCATTTTCCATATTCACAAACGCATAATTGCTTTGCGCTTGTAAAATATTATCTTTTAAAATAACAACATCATCAAAAAGCTCAAAGGTGTTGTTCTGTTTATCATAAATGGCTTTATTGGCTGACATAAAGTATGTTTTAGAAAAAATAACTACATTTCCAGTTGCAACTACGATGTCATTTTTAGTATCTAAATTTTTAGCATTAATTTGATACTTTTCTTCTAGTGCATAAAGGTTAACTAAAAGAAGTAAGGAGATAGTTATTTTTTTAAGCATTTACAACCAATGTTCTTGCAAGTTTATCTTGCATAGTTTGCTTAGAGTCATTAAAAAAAGCAAATACAAATCCAATGTAAAAAAACATTTCACTAAAAAGCCTAAAAAAAGATCGCATAAACGCGGAAAAGAATGAAACTCGTCCAAAATGATTGTAATCAATGACTCGTATTTTTGCAAATATTTTACCCAAAGTTGCTCCATAATACCATATAAAAAAACCTTGATAGATAAACTTTATAAGTAAAATTTGATAAACGCCTTCATTCATAATAGTTAACATAACCGTCATATCATCTGTTTGTGTAAAATTTTTCCAATACAGTAGAATAAAAACAAGTGTAATTAAAATATCATCTATAACAAACGCTTTTATTCTTGACCGCATACTCGCTAATTCTAAATTATTAACATTTCCCTGATTTTTTATTTGTTCATTGTCGTTCATTTAGCCTACTTTAAAGCTTGATAAGCAATATCAGTACGACATTTCTTACCCGCAAAGTGAACTTGACCACATAAGCTATAGGCTCTGTTTCTTGCTTCTTGTATTGTTTTTCCCAATCCTACACACACCAACACCCTTCCACCGGTTGCTATTAGTTTATCATCTTGTAATTCAACGCCTGCATATGCAATGTGAGTGTTGTTTAAAATATCTTCATCTACAATTGTATCCACAATAATTTCAGATGGGCTACTACTTGAATAAGGATAATTAGCACTTGCCATTACCACACCAACTGCAAACTCATTTTTAATTTTAATATCCAAAGAGTGGAGATTTTTTGTAGATGCTTTATAGAGAAGTTCAGAAACAGGCGTTTCTAATAATGGCATTAAAATTTCACACTCAGGATCTCCAAAACGCACATTGTATTCTAAAATTATAGGTTCACCGTTAACCACCATAACACCAATAAACAAAACACCCTCAAAAGCAGCACCCTCTTTTTTCATGCCCTCTAGTGTTGGTTTGATTACACGTTCTTCTATTTTTTTATAAATTCCATCATTGACTAAAGGTGTTGGAGCATATGCACCCATTCCACCTGTATTTGGTCCTGTGTCATTGTTACCTACTCGCTTATGGTCTTGAGCAGCCGGTAACACTTTATAGTTTTCACCATCACAAATAGCAAAAATAGAGAGTTCGTATCCGTCTAAAAACTCTTCAACTACAACTTTTGCACCAGCGTCTCCGAAAGATTCACCACTTAGCATATCTTGCACGGCTTCCTTGGCTTCTTCTTGGCTTTGAGCAATAATAACGCCTTTTCCTGCACATAAACCATCTGCTTTTACAACAATTGGTGCTTTCATATTATTTATAAAAGTAAAAGCTTCTTCTTTATTTGTAGTTTCAATAAAAGCTGCTGTTGGAATATTATATTTTTTAAGAAAGTTTTTCATATAGGCTTTTGAACCCTCAAGTTGAGCAGCAGCTGCAGTAGGACCAAAAATAGTTAAATTGTGTTGTCTGAAAATGTCAACAACACCTTCGACTAAAGGACCTTCTGGGCCTACAATGGTTAAATTGATGTTGTTTTCTTTTGCCCATAGGGCTAAATTATTATAATCTTTAATATTAATATTAGAACCTAGCTTAGAAGTTGCACCATTTCCTGGCATAAAAAATAAAGTATGTTGAGCCTCTTTTTCAAGGGCTAGCCCTATTGAGTATTCTCTTCCACCGCTTCCTAGTATTAAAATATTCACTGTATAATTCCTTCAAATGTTTTAAATATCCAAGTGTGCGTTAACCATCAAAATGGCCCACAAAAGCCAAAAACTGCGGTAAGAGTCAATCATTAGGAGCTTCTGCTTTGAGAGCTGCACACCGATTGTCTACAATTACACACACAAATACAGTATCGGACCCTCAACAATGGAAATCCCGCCACACTTAGATATAGGTATATTTTATCCAATAATGATTAAATTAAAGATTAAAAAAAGAGCCTATTTACCATTATTTAATCCCATTGCTTCTTCTTTCGCTAAGGCAATACAATCTTCAATTGAAGTGGTTTTTGATACCACATAAGGCACATACGTTGGAAGATATTGTGCTGTCGTTTGTCCAATGGCAACTGCTTTGTAACTGCTCTCCCATGAAAAATTCTCAAAAAAACACTCAATTGTTGAGGGGGAAGAGAAGATAATAACAGAACCCGGTTTAGGCACTTCAAGATGTTTTATTTTATTACAAGCGGTTTCATAAATAATTGCTTCATCCACATTAATATGAGCTTCTTTTAACAAAGAAACCAAATTTGAAACCACTTTTTTTGCTCGTAAATACAATACTCTTTTATTTTTAAGAACAGGGATTAATTCTGAGGCAAAATCATTTCCATGACCGCTGTTTCCAATAAAAGCAACATTGCCTCCCAATTGTTCTAGCACATTGGCTGTTTTTTGTGCAATAACAAAACAAGGAACACTTTTCCACTTGGGATTAAAAGAGTCCAACGCATACACTGCATTTTTTGAAGTAAATACCAAAGCATCGTATTTTAAAATATCAATTTGTCTGGGAAGAAAACGAATACCCAATAAAGGAATATTTTTTATTCCACTTACATGCATATCATTCAATAAATAAATATCATTCATTTTTTAACTCTCTGTTTTGAATAAAATTAATCGCCTCTTCAATATGTCTAAAAATATGAAGATTTTTAAACACATCATTGGTATCAATTTTTAAAA
>JBAYYP010000011.1:0-38485 GCA_041672955.1 Arcobacteraceae bacterium | reverse complement strand
TATTTTTTACACTTTTCATGCTCTGAATTTTTTTCTAATCCAGGATATGAAACCGATTTAACTTTTGGATGGCTTTCTAAATATTTTGCAATTTCTAAAGTATTTTGTGAAACTTTTTCCATTCTAATGGCTAACGTTTCTAGCCCTTGTAAGAGTAACCACGAATTAAATGGCGATTGAACTGCACCAATATCTCTTAAAAGACTCAATCTTAGCCGCAAAGAGAAGCTAGGAAGAGGAAGGTCGGTATAAACTAGCCCATGATACGAAGCATCTGGCGTACTAAAGTGAGTGTATCTTTTTGAAGTTTTCAAAAATTCATTTAAGCCATGTCGCTCAACCACAATTCCACCAATTGCACTTCCTTGCCCGTTGGTATATTTACTTGTTGAATGCACAGTAATATCTACGCCCCATTTAAAAGGACTAAAGAGTATTGGCGTAGCCACGGTGTTATCACAAATAGTTATGACTCCATGCTTTTTTGCAATTTCTACAACTTTTTCAACATCTGTAATAGCAATTTGTGGGTTTGAAAGTGACTCAAAGAAAATCGCTTTAGTTTTGTCATCAATTAACTCTTCCAAATTTGAAGCGTCTGTACTTTTAAATACTCGTGCCGTAATTCCAAATCTTTTAATAGTATGTGTTAAGAGTGTAACCGCACCTCCATAAAGCTTGTCAGAAATAATAATATTATCCCCAGCTTCAGCCACATTGGCAATGGCGTAAAAAATAGCCGATTGACCAGAAGAGACACAAATAGAAGCAGCTCCGCCTTCAATTTCGGCAAATCGTTTTTCTAAAACATCATTTGTTGGGTTATTTAGTCGTGTATAAATAGGTCCCAGTTCTTTTAATGCAAATAAATTAGCCGCATGTTCAGAGTCTCTAAACGCATACGCAGTTGTTTGTGAAATAGGAACACTCATGGTTCCAAATCCTTCTTTGTTATTATATCCAGCATGAACGGCAATGGTTTCTTGATGCATGGGGTCTTCCTTTTTTTAGTTTAAATGTTATTGAGTGAAATTGTATACTATTTTTTTTATATTGTCAAGTGTTTTAATGGTGATTGATATAATCACCTATATGTAAGGGGTTATTGACAATCTTGACTTTGTTGGTTTAGATTGAAATTGAATATTATTATATTTTGTGTTACAATGCCATAAAACGCCAGTTAAAAGAGTTTATACGATGGAAAAAATAGCCCTTTATGATAATATAACTGTAGATACCCATGCTGAAAAATTTCTAGAAATTTTTAAAAATGATGTCATTAGAATAGAAAAAATCGTCTCAAACGGTCAAAAATCACCCGATGATTTTTGGTATGAACAAGAAGAATCTGAATTTGTGTTAGTGTTAAAAGGCTGCAATAGTAGAGTTTGAAGAAGAAACAATGATTTTAAACGAAGGCAATGCTGTAAATATCCCTGCCTTTAAAAAACACAGAGTCAAACAAACAAGCCAAGAAGAACCCACCATTTGGTTGGCGGTTTTTTATAAACAAAGGTAACCCATGAAAATAGCAATTATAGGCGCAGGTGCTAGTGGAATTGTCGCATGTATTCAAGCTGCAAGAACAAATCCTGCTCTTTGCATTGATTTGTTTGACAGTAACAATGCGGTGGGAAAAAAGATATTAGCCAGTGGAAATGGGCGATGCAATATCTCTAACACAAGCCTTTCAAGTGCCAATTATTTAGGAGAAAACCCAGAGTTTGCTCAATTTGCACTAAAAGAGTTTGACTACAATGCCTTTGAAAAATTTTGCACGAGCATTGGACTTTTGCTAGATGTTAAAGAGAATAACAAAGTTTATCCTCAATCTAATGAAGCCAAATCGGTGGTGAATTTACTGCACAGTCAATTAGAGCATTTAGGCGTAAATATTATCTATGAAACCAGTATTGAAAAAATAGTCAAAATCAATGAAAAATTTACTCTACAAACTCAGGATAAAAGCTTTGAAAATTATGACAAAGTATTAATTTCAACAGGCTTAGCAGCAGCTCCTCAACTAAAAAGCAGTGAAGACGGTTTAACTTTCGCTCAAAGTTTTGGACACACCATTAACCCCACTTACCCCTCGCTTGTAGGATTAAATGTGCAAGAGAGCTATTGTGCAAAGTTGCAAGGTGTTAAAAAAGAAGTGGATGTTAGTTTGTATATCAACAATCAAAAAGAGCAAGAAGTGTTTGGCGATGTACTGTTTACTAACTACGGCGTTTCAGGGTTTGCTGTTTTAGATATTTCTCAAAGTGCTGCTTATTCGTTAAGTCTGTATCAAGAGGTGCATTTAACGCTTAACTTTTTTCCCAATAAAAATAAAAATGAGCTAATTGCTAATATTCAAACCATTCTAAAATCAAATGAAGAAGAGAGTGCTGTTATTTTATTAAGTGGATTACTTCCTAATAAACTTTGTAGTGTACTTTTAGAAATATGCAATATGCCTAAAGCAATAAAAGCAAAAGAGATAACCCCAAAACAAATCAGAGCAATAGTTAATCAGCTGCAAAACTGGAAACTAAAAATCAACGACACCCAAGGCTTTAAACACGCAGAAGTAAGTGGTGGCGGAGTAAGAGTTGAAGAGATAAATAATAAAACCTACGAAAGTAAGTTGTGCAAAGGCTTATATTTTGCAGGGGAAGTTTTAGATATTACAGGACAAAGAGGTGGATATAATCTCCATTTTGCGTGGGCTAGTGGGTATGTAGTTGGGAAGAGTTTAGCTAGATAATAATGACTATAAATCAGCCACTTTTACCAATTTCTGCGTTGAAGTTCAAAATATACTTGTCACATACTTCTATTTGGTATTATAAGGCACTTTTAAAATTAAATAAATACTTTAATATTAGAGTAACTCAACCATAAAAATCAATACACATCCTCATGCGTTCCAATGTCAATAGGAATAATTTCATCATTTTTAACAATAAAATCTATAATCACCCTATACTCCATATTAATAGAAACAGAGTGAAAATCGGTTAATTTCCCTTTAAGTTTATGCAATCTAAGGCTTGGATGATGCGGGTTTACTTCTAAGATATGTATGGTTTTTTCATATCGTGCAAACACATTTGGGTGCTTTTTAAAGAATTTTTTTAGTTTTTTGAAGTATTCATCGGTTATTATGAGTTTATAGGGCATTTTTCAACTCTTTTATATGCTCTTTGGCACTTTGAGTTTTGTAGTTTCCTTTTTCAACATCTTGCATGGTTTTTAAGTAAGCTAGGTCAAGTTCATTGGCTCGTAGTTCTTTGTACCTCTCAATATCAAGGACTACAAAGCTGTTTTTGCCTCGGACATTAATAATGAGTTCGTCAAATTTTTCTAACAGAGTCGCAAATATTGAAACCCCTTTTGTTTTTACTTCATTGGCATTAATTATCATATCATACTCCTAATCGTACTATTAAAAGTATTGTATTGCATAATTTATATTAAGTCAAGTATATTTTAAAACCTATCTTTTAGAACGGTTAGTTTTTTAATGTGTTCAAACTCAAATTCGTCATGAGGAGTTACTAGCAGTAGTTGTTCTTTTTTTGTTTTTAACTCCATGGGTTTTACTTTATTGTAATGTCTGTTTTTATAGTTAAAACAGATGTAATTTTTTTCTTGAATGGCTTTTTTTATGAAGAGGTGTTCTATATTCATAAACAAAATTACTCTGGGAAAAAGAGACTCATCTCTTTTTCCAAATACTGCACTGTGAAATAGTGTGTTGAAATTTTCTTACGCTCTCTTTTATTACAAACTCTATATCTCTAAGCTCTATTAGCTCGAAATTTTTGCTTAAAATTGTTTTTAGGCTATCTAGTGTTTTTACTTCTTTTCCCTCTTCATTTATGAAGCCACCTAACCACATATCTTTTTTTGTTGAGCTTTCTTGCCAACTGTATGGGGAGGTTATTATTAAAACTCCATCTTTGTTTAATCTTGTGTGAATGGTGTCTAAAAAAAGTTTTGGGTTGTAGAGTCTGTCAATTAAATTTGTTGCCATAATTAGGTCGTATGCGTTGAAATTTGGTTTTAAATTACACGCATCTCCTTGCCAAAAAGAGACTTTATGCGCAATATTTTCATAACCTAACTCTTGAATAGTCATTTTTTTATATTCAACCAAATCACCCTCTACTTTAGATGAATACGCAACATAACCTTTTTCTTTTAATTTTACACCTACTTGAATAAAACGAGCGGAAAAGTCTATTCCTTCAACTTTATCAAACTCTTTTGCTAGTTCAAAACTGGCTCTTGTTGTGGCACATCCTAAATCCAGTGCTTTTGTTTTATTGATACTAAACTCACTGGCTATTTTTGCACACTCTTTTGCAAAATTTTTAACTCCAAAATAGCTTTCTCCATATTGAAACTCACAATATTGTGAAACCAATTTATCGCTTTCATAAATGTCTGTGTTATTCTCGTTTTGGTTATTTGAAATAACATATCTAAACCCTGCATTTTGAAAAAAGTGTTTTCTAAACGCGTAACGAGAGTGTTTCATAATTAGATTTCCACTACTAGCCCATGATGATCCTAAAATAAGAGCGTGTTTCTCATCAAAGGTTGGAACGGTGAAGTCATCATATGCTTCATGAACTTCAAAGCCCTCAAATGGTCGCATAGGTGTTCTACTCCATTGCCAAACATTTCCCACTACATCGTAAATAGCTTTGCCATTTTTTATGTGAAAAGCAAACTCATTTACAGGGCAAGAACTGGAATAGTGATAGAAATTAAGATTTGCTCTACTTTGATGAAACTCTGGAATATCTTCAATTTTTGCTTGATTATAAATTGCTCTGTACTCAGCTTCACTTGGTAAAAGATAGGTTTGTTTCTCTTTTTTACTTTTATAGTTACAAAATGCTTCAGCTTCTAAAGCGTTTACATCAACGGGCCAGTCGTAAGGCATATCTATTACTTCGCTTAAGGCTCTGTATTTATAAACACCCTCTTCTAAAACCCAAAAGGTAGGGTGTTTTGCTTTGCTATTTTTTAAAAAATTTATTCCCTCTTCGTTCCAAAATTCTTCATTTTCATAGCCACCACTTTTTACAAACTCCATAAACTCAGCATTGCTTACAAGATATTTTGAAACTTTAAACTCGTTTATGTCTTCTTCATAAACTCCATACTCATTGTCCCAACCATAAAGAGAGTGAGTATTACTTTTACCTAAGTTTATATGCTGAGCTTCTATTTTTATCATCTCATTTTTAGGAGCATTTGAACTGTGAGAACAGAGGTTAAACTCTTTTACTTTTTTAACAAACTCTAATGGCATTTGGCGGTGAAGCACAAGGGAAGTTTCTATATGAATTCTTTCATGCTCGATTCCCATTAAGATAACCCACATAGGTGAGGTTTGTTTTATTGGAAGCTCAAACTCAAGATTTAAAATAAGCTCTTGTACTATTTTTTTAACCTTTATTCTATACTCTCTTACTTCTTCAACTTTTGGCCACGCATAATTCTTTGCATTTACATCATCCCACGCCATTTCATCTACGCCTACTGCAAAAATAGACTCAAAATTTGCATCTACTCTTTTATTTATTATTTTCATAAGAATTAGTTTATTTATAAAAAAAGTAGACGTGTGTCCAAAATAAAATATCATAGGGTGACGAGTGGGTTCGGATTTTTTGTAAAAGACGGTGTCATCTTTTAAAGTTTCAAAGACTTTTTCATATAAAGTGTAGGTATTATTAAAATACTCCAGTATCTCTTGGCGTTTTTGCTCTATTGTTCCACTATTTAGTGTGGGAGGATATAGGCTAAGTTTTCTCAAGTTAAATCCTTTTATTTTCTTTATTTATTATATAAAAATTTAATAAACCCAATATTAAAAAATTATTTATACTCTGTGTTCGTTTGAGTCTTTTGGGGCTTCTTCTCTTTTTGTTTTGGTGTAGTCTCGTTCTACTTTGGCAACTCTTATTCTATAATCTTCAAAGAGTTCTTGATTGCCTTTGTCTTGAGCTAAACGGTGTTCAAATTGGGTTCTCCATGACGTTATGGCATTTTCATTTTCCCAAAAAGATAGGCTTAACACTTTGTTTTCATCGGATAAGCTTTGAAATCTTTCAATACTAATAAGCCCTTTTTGTTTTAGAAGAAACTCTTTGAGTATGGAAGCAATCTTCAAATACTCCTCTTTACCTGTTTTGGTGGGTAAAACTTCAAATATTACAGCGTACATAGTGGCTCCTTATTTTATTTATCTTTTATTTCTTTAGCATTTTCAACATTTTCACTGCCACCTAAGGCACTGTATAAACTGACTCTATTGTTCAAATCTTCTTGATATTTCTCTATGAGTGTTTGTTGTGCAATATAAAGGCTTCTTTGTGAAATTAAAACATTTAAATACGATCCCATTCCTATTTTATATGAATTTAAAGATATTTCATAGCTTTTAAATATGGCATCTACTAACTCTTTTTGTTTTTCTATTTGTTTATTAATTGTGGCTCTAATAGCAAGGGCATCGGAAACTTCTCTAAAGGCTATTTGGATAACTTTTTCATATTGTGCTATGGCAATATCTCTTTGTGCGTAGGAGTAGTCTAGGTTTGCTCTGTTTTGACCTGCATTAAAAATAGGAATGGTGATATGGGGTGAAAACGACCACACGCTTTGAGCTCCTCCATCAAAAAGTGAAGAGAGTGACTTGCTGGCAATTCCTGTATTGGCTGTGAGTGAAATAGAAGGGAAAAAAGCTGCTCGAGCAGCTCCAATATTGGCATTTTTTGCTTTTAAATGATATTCCGCTTCTTTTATATCAGGGCGTGTGAGTAAAACAGATGATGAAATTCCAGCTTTTGGAACCATTAGCCAGTTTTC
Source organism: Arcobacteraceae bacterium (assembly GCA_041672955.1). Classification (GTDB taxonomy): domain Bacteria; phylum Campylobacterota; class Campylobacteria; order Campylobacterales; family Arcobacteraceae; genus Marinarcus. The sequence continues at coordinate 31,609 of JBAYYP010000011.1, read as the reverse complement.
ATAGTCATTAAACTCTTTGGGTAAAAGCTCTTCGCTTAAAGGTTGTGCAATGAGTAGTTCTACGGCATTTTTATCTTGTTCCACCAAAGTAGTATAGGAAATGACATTTATTTGTGCATTTTTTAGTAAGGCATAGGCACCCAGTACATCAGCTTTTGAGACAACACCTGCATTGAAACGTTTTTGTGTTAGCTCATAGGCTTTTTTAAGATTTTCTACCGTTTCAAGAGAGAGTTTTAATTGTTCTCTGTGCGCTGCTAGTGTCATCCATGCGGTAATGGTTTGGGCAATTAAACTTACCTTGGTTGTGTTTGCTGCAAATTGGGTGGAAAGATAGCTTTGTAAAGCACTCTCATTTAAGCTTTTTATTTTTCCAAACAGATCAATTTCATACGATGCCCCAATGTTGGCAAAATAGTTACGTGAAATGGTTGACCCATTTGAAGAGTTTATGTTTCTTGTATTTGTTGCACCGCTGTTTATATTAACATGAGGAAAATTATCAGCTTTAGCAATACGGTATGTTGCTCTAACGGATTCAATATTTAAAAGGGCTATTTTTAAATCTTTATTGTTTTGTATGGCAAGCGCAACGACTTTTTTTAACAGCTCATTTTGAATAAAATCTTCCAATATAAGTTGTTTTTGTGCGTTGTTTTCTACTGCATTGCTATCTATTTTATTTTTCCATTCAAGAGGAATTACCTTAGTATCTAAAGGTTCTAGTTCTGGGCTTAACGTGAAACATCCTGTAAAAAAGAGTAACGCAATGCTTATAAAAAGAGTTATTTTAAACATGTTGCTCTCCTTTTTTTAATAAAAAAAATTTTTTAATTAATACAAAAAATAAGGGAACAAAAAAGATGGTTAATATAGTTGCTGTAAATGTTCCTCCTACAATTCCTGTTCCAATAGAAATTCGACTGTTTGCACCTGCTCCTGTTGAAAGAGCAAGGGGAGTAATTCCTGCAATAAAAGCCAAAGAAGTCATAATAATTGGTCTTAATCGTAACGTGGCACCTTCAATAGCTGCTTCCAAAAGGGGGTTGCCATTTTTATAGGCACTGTCTACAAATTCGACAATTAAAATGGCATTTTTAGCCGCTAATCCAATGGTGGTCAAAAGTGCCACTTGAAAATAGACATCATTGTCTAAGCCCCTAAAATATACGGCTAATACCGCTCCAATTACACCTAATGGTACAACCATTAAAATAGAAAAAGGGACAGACCAACTTTCATATAATGCCGCCAAACATAAAAAGATAATTAAGATAGAGACAGCATAAAGTAGCCCTGATTGACCCGTAGATAATTTTTCTTGATAAGAGAGTCCACTCCAAGCGTGCATGGTGCCATCTGAGAGTTCATCCGCAATGTTATCCATCTCATCCATGGCAACACCTGAGCTAACTCCACTTGCAGCAGATCCTTGAATTTGAAAGGAAGCAAATCCGTTGTAACGGCTTAACTCTTCAGGACCATATTCCCATTTGGTTGTGGCAAACTCTGAAAAAGAGGTCATAGTTCCCTTGGCATTTCTAACTTTCCAGCTGTATAAATCTTCTGGCTTTGACCTAAATGGGGCATCTCCTTGAATATAGACTCTTTTTACTCTTGAACGGTCTATAAAATCATTGACATAAATACCCGCCCACGCGGCACTAAGCGTATAATCAATACTGCTCATGGAAAGACCTAATGAGAGTGCTTTTTCGGTATCGTACTCTATTTTTAATTGAGGAGTCTCTTCTGATCCATCGGCTCGAATGGAGCTAATTTTACTGTTTTGTTCGCCTTCTAATAATATTTTCTCTTTAACTTGTGCCAATGTGGTTCTTGATGTGGTTGCGTCAGCTAAAAGTTGAAATTCAAATCCATCTGTTTGTCCTAAACCTTGAACAACGGGGGGATTTAGGGAGACAACTCTTGCATCACGAATAAAATAAGGCGATGTGGGGTCTGAAAATATTTTTGCTGCCCTTTGCCCAATAATGTCTGAACGACTGCTTTTTTCAGGTCTTAAATCCCAACTTTTTAAAGAAACATAAGCCGTTCCAACATTTTGCCCACTGCTTCTGCTGCTGTATCCTGAGATGGTGAAAATACTATTAATATTATGGGCTTCTTCTTTTAGGAAATAATCTTTTATTGTATCAGCCACTTCAACCGTTCTTGATGTTATAGCACCTACGGGCAAGGTATATTGCACCATTAAACTGCCTTGATCCTCTTTTGGAAGAAAACTTGTAGGAAGTTTTATAAAAACAAAAGCCAATAAACCAATAATGGCAACATAGGTAACCATCCAACGAATAGGCATTTGAAGTACTTTTGAAACGCCATTTGTATATCTTAACGTAAGGGCATCAAATTTTTTTCCAAACCAATGGGTAAACCCTTTTTGTTTTTCATTTTCATCATGAGGTTTTAACAGCGTGGCACATAAAGCGGGAGTGAGCGTTAACGCTACAATTACCGATAACACCATGGAAGAGATAATCGTAACTGAAAATTGTCTGTAAATAACACCCGTTGAACCACTAAAAAATGCCATGGGTAAAAAGACCACGGAAAGTACGGTTGCTACTCCAATTAAGGCACTGGTAATCTCTTGCATTGAAATAACCGTGGCTTCTTTTGCAGGAAGTTTTTTTTCTCTCATATTTCGTTCTACATTTTCAACAACCACAATGGCATCATCCACTAAAAGCCCAATGGATAAAACCATTCCAAACATCGTAAGCGTATTAATTGAATAGCCTAAAACATTTAAAATACCAAAGGTTCCTAGCAAAACAACAGGAACGGCAATAGCTGGAATTAACGTAGCTCTCCAACTTTTCAAGAAAATATACATCACAAAAATAACCAATAAAATAGCTTCAAAAAGCGTTTTAACCACTTCATTAATAGAAGCTTGAATAAAAAGCGTGGTATCTCTTGGATAATCTATTTTATACCCTACAGGAAGATTTGCTTCATATTTATTTAAAAGTGCTTTGATGCTATTCGCCGTTCGTATCGCATTGGCACCAGAAGCCAGTTGAATTGCAATTCCAGAAGAGGGTTTACCGCTTAAGGCTGTAATATTACTGTAAGTTTGAGCGCCTATTTCAACTCTTGCCACATCTTTTAATTTAACAAAAGAGCCATCAGCGTTATGTTTTACAAGAATATTTTCAAATTCAGGTACGGTTTTAAATTTTGATCGAGCCGTTACGGTAACTGCTAATTGTTGGTCTGTAATAACGGGTAAACCACCTAGTTTACCAGCAGAAGCTTGTGAATTTTGAGCTCTTATTGCAGTGTCTATGTCTTGAGGCATTAATGAGTAAGACTCTAGTTTTATGGGATCAAGCCAAATACGCATGGCATATTGCCCTCCAAAAACTTGAACATCGCCTACTCCTTCAAGTCTTGAAATGCTGTCTTGAAGATTGCTGATTAAATAATCAGCAATATCCGCTTTTTCTGCTTTTTCTGTCTCATCGTATAAAGAAGCCAACATTAAAAAATCGGATTGTGATTTAACTACACTTATACCTTGTCTTTGTACATCATCTGGCAAACGAGAAAGAATTTGTTGAACTTTATTTTGTACTTGAACTTGAGCAATATCGGGGTCGGTTCCTTGCTTAAAGGTTACTCTTACTCTTGAATTCCCCGAAGAACTGCTGGTGGATGAAAAATAAATCATTCCATCTAAACCTGTTAATTGTTGCTCAATAATTTGAGTAACGCTGTTTTCAACCGTTTGCGCAGAAGCCCCCGTATAGGTTGCAAAAATATTAATTTGTGGAGGGGCAATATCAGGATATTGTTCCATGGGAAGAACATAAAGAGAAACAACTCCTCCAATCATAATGACCAAAGAGATAACCCATGCAAAAATAGGTCTAAAAATAAAAAACCTTGCTAGCATAGCAAGCCTTTTTGATTATTTTTATTATTTGTTTTCAAGATATTTACTGCTTACATCAATAGGGTTAACATGGCTTTTTTCATTAATTTTATTTAACCCCTCTATAATAATTTTATCACTGCTGTTAATTCCACTCGTAACTAACCACTTATTCCCAATAGCTCTTTGAATAGTAATCATCTGCTTTATAACGGTATTGTCCTCTTTTACAAGAGTAATGATAGGATTGGCTTTAGAATCTCTTGAAACGGCTTGCTGGGGCAATAAAAAGGCTTTCGTGTCAACCGCTCCTGAAATATTGGCTCGTACAAACATTCCTGATAATAAAACCCCCTCTTCATTGGAAAATTGAGCTCGTAGTGTTACCGCACCCGTGCTTTCATCAACCGAAATTTCTTGAAGTTGAAGCGTTCCTTTGTGTGGGTAAAGCGTTCCATCACTTAGCGTTAAAGTAACATCGGTGTTCCCTTTTTGAATATTTTTTTGACTTAAAAGTTTCCGTAAGGCTAAAAGTTGTGTATGAGATTGATTTAAATCCACATAGACAGAAGTGGTGTCTCTAATAGTTGAGAGTGGCTGGCTTTGATTACTTGAAACTAAAGCCCCTTTTGTTACATTTGAAATACCAATGTAGCCTGAAATAGGTGCTTTTATGTTGGTTCTTTCTAAATCAATTTTAGCATTTTCAAGAGTGGCATTTTTCTCTTCAACCCAAGCTTCAGCTTCTAGAAAAACGGCTTTAGCATCATCTGCTTCTTGTTTTGAGGTTCCATCAAATTCCAATAATTCTTCGTACCTTTGACTTTTTAGTTTGGCATTTTTAGCATTGACTTTTGCACTTTCAAGTGATGCTTTGGCTTGATTGTAACTGGCTTGATAATTTTGTGAATCAATACGATATAAAAGTTCCCCTTGCTTTACCCAACTTCCTTCACTGAAGAGTTGTTCTTTAATCAGACCACTTATTTGTGGTCGTACTTCTGACGTTAATTTGGCTTTTACTCGGCCCGTTAACTCTTGCTCTAATGCAATAGCTTGTTCTTGCAAGGAAATAACGCCTACTTCAACAGTTGGGGCAGGTGAAGTAGTTGGAGCTTTCTTTTCGCAACCGCTTAAAAGTATCCCTGTTATGGTTATGAAAATAAAAAACGATGATAGTTTAAACACAATGTCGCCCTTGAAATAAATTACTAATTAAATGTTTAAAATTATATAGTAGCTATATTAATAAAATATTAATAAGAAACAGCTATAACGGTTTAAGTAAGGGGTATTTGTTAAAATAAGAGATATTTAAAATAGGTATATTTTGTTATGATTATTGGTTAAGTTGATTGAGGGCATCATTAATTAGAGGGAAAGAAAAAAAGACTTCGTAGGAAGTCTTTTTTAATGTTTCTTAAAAACTCTCCCAATCATCGTCTTTTGAGTTATTATTGGCAACTACTGTTTTAGATGTAGAAGAGTTGCTCTCTTTATTTACTTCAGAACTTTGATTCTCTTTGGATCTTTTTCCAGAGTCATTCTTGTGTTTTTTTTCAATTTTTTCAAACATTTTTGTATCGGCATCATTGGTCATTTTTTTGGCTTTTACCTCATTTTTTCCAATAAACTCTTTTTCATTGGCAGAAGAAACAACCAGTTTTGCAATTTCATCAGTTTGTTCTGCAACTCCGTGTGTGGTATTAGAAATAGCCACATTTTGTTGCGTTTGTTGGTCAAGCTGATTAACTGCATCATTGATTTGTTCAATTCCAATTCGTTGTTCTTTTGAAGATTGAGCAATAGATTCAATGGTTTTAGTAGTTTTTTCAATGCTTTCATTTAAAGAAACATACCCTTTAATCATCTTATCGGCACCATCTTTTCCAGCATTGGTTTTTTGAGTGGCGTTTTCAACTAAAGCTTTAATTTCTTTTGCAGCATCGGCACTTCTAGTAGCTAGGTTTCGCACTTCTGCAGCAACAACTGCAAACCCTTTTCCAGCTTCTCCAGCGGTGGCTGCTTCAACCGCAGCATTAAGACTTAGAATATTGGTTTGAAATGCAATTTGGTCAATAACGGTAATAGCATCTGCAATAGCTTCTGTTTGAGCGTTAATTTCATCCATAGCTTTAACAGTTGAAGTTGCTAACTCATGTCCGTTACTAATTGAGTTGGTTAACTCTCTTGATTGTTCAGCCATAGTTGAAATGCTATTGGTGTTATTTACAATGGCACTGGTAATCTCTTCTAAAGCTGCTGCTGTTTGCTCCAATGAAGCTGCTGTTTCTGTTGAGTTTTTGTTTAAGATATTTACATTATTAAGTAAAATATTTGAACTTTCTCCTAATGTTAACCCATTTTCTTTATTTTCTGCAAGCATTTGGTTAATAATTTGTGCCAACTCATTAATAGCGATTTCTACTTTTCCTTTAGCATTTTCAATATTTGGTCTAAAGTCCAGTTGTCCATATTTTGCAAGTACATTTAAAATAACATTGGTATCTTTTCCTATGTTGCTTTCTAAATTATCAAGCATTTCATTAAGTTTACTTTGAAGTTTTTGTAAGGATTCATTTTCCGTCTTTTTTTCAACACGATTATGTAACTGACCCTCTTTTATTTCATCAACTACTCTTGTAACATCGGCAATTAACGCATCGTCTTGTTCAATCAATGATTTTGTTTTTACCACATTTTGGTTAACAATTTTTGCCATGGTTCCAATTTCATCGTTGGAACTGTCATCTAAACGTTCAACATCGGATCGCTCTTTATTAATATATTTAAAGAAATTCAGTAATCCTTCTTGGAAATCATTAAGAGGTTTAAAGATAGATTTGTTTGAAATCCATCCCATTAAGAGTGCTAGTGAAAGCATTATTACCATTATAATAATACAATTACGAATAATAACATTAAGAATTTTCTCTTCAGTAGCATTGTGCATTTGTATGATTTTTTCTTCAATGTCATCTACATACATTCCTGTTCCTACAATCCAATCCCACGCTTCAAATCGTTGAACATAAGAAAATTTAGGTTGAGGATTTTGTTTTCCTGGTTTTTCCCACATATATTTAACCAAACCACCCTCTTTATTTGCATTAGATATTTTAGACATTTCAATAAAAAGTGCTTTTCCTTCAGGGTCTTTTGAATTAGTTAAATCTTTACCATCTAAGGCTTTATTAATAGGATGCATTATCATAGTAGGGTTTGAGTCATTAATCCAATAATATCCGTCTTGTCCATATCTCATATTGGCAATAGCTCGTAACGCCTCTTTTTGAAGTTTTACCGTAACATCATCAATATACGCACCCGTACCTAAAATCCAATTATAAGGTTTAAACACTTTTACAATAGAAGATTTATATACAGTTTTTTTAGAGCTTGGGTTAAAAAATGAATACTCAATAAAAGCACTCTGTGCATTTTGTTTTTTAAGGGCATCTACTCCTAATTCCACAAATGGAACATCAGGTGTGTTTTTAAAAAATTGTCCTGAAAGTTCTTCTTTTATAGGGTGCATTATCATTTTGTAATTAAAATCGTTAGTCCAAAAATAACCGCTTTGTCCATATCGTGTATTTTTAATAATGGTTTCAATTCTTTGCTTTAACTCATCTTCGGGTAAAACATTTTTATATTTTTTGTATTCCCCTTCAATAATAGAGAACATAAAATCCATTTGCTCTTGAACATACGACTCAACTTCGTTTTTGATTTTTTCTTTTGAAGTTCGTTCATGGTACGATTCAACGGTTTTAATTGCCAAAGAGACATAGTTTTGAAGCTCTTCTTCTTTCGTTTTATAAGCATCCGTTTTGAATTGTTCAATAACAGTAGCCGATGTTTCTTTTAATGAAAGAATAGATTGTGTTAGCATTGCAGCAGAGACAATGACAATAGAACTAATTACAATCAAAAGCAGCTTGGCCTTAATGGAGAGTGAATTTAGCAATGAATGCTCCTTAAAATGGATTTGAATTTTGCATTTTATAATAAAAAGTAGCCTTTAATAATTAACTATAGCAGATAGTGTGTTTTTTTTAATTAATCTTAATCAATGACTTTAGTTGTTTTACTCTTTTTTGAAACAAAATTATCTATAAATCTGCACAAAATAAATTTATAACTACTCTTTTAGATATAATTTTTCTTAGAAAAATAAAAGGAGAACAATGCAAGCGATTATTAAAACACTCTTTATAGGGGTGGTACTGCTTTCAACTGTTTACGCCAAAGAGCAACAAGTGTATAAGTTAAAAATGGCAACAACTTGGGGGCCAACGCTTTCACCGCTTATTGATACTTCACATAATATGGCAAAAATGGTAGAAGAGTTGTCCAATGGGCAACTGCAAATTCGAGTGGATAGTGCGAATAAGCATAAAGCTCCTTTAGGTATTTTAGATATGGTAAAAGCTGGGCAATACGATATGGGGCATTCGGCTTCTTATTATTGGAAAGGCAAAGATATTAATACACTTCCTTTTACTTCTATGCCATTTGGATTAACCGCTGCTGAACAATATGCGTGGTTTTATCATGGAGGTGGGCTTGAATTAATGCAAAAAGTCTATGACAAACACAATGTGTACTCTTTTCCAGGGGGTAACACAGGCGTTCAAATGGGAGGTTGGTTTCAAAAAGAGATTAATACTTTAGAAGATTTAAAGGGCTTAAAAATGCGTATTCCCGGTTTTGCAGGAGAAATTATGGCAAAACTGGGTGTTCAAGTAACCAATATGCCCCCTTCTGAACTCTACATGGCACTAGAAACCAATGCCATTGATGCACTCGAATGGGTAGGACCTTCTATGGATATTACTATGGGATTTCATAAAGTTGCACCTTTTTACTACACAGGATGGCACGAACCTGCAAGTGAAATGCAATTTATTATTAATCAAAAAGTGTATAAAAAATTGCCTAAACATTTACAAGATATATTGCTTGTAGCTATGCGTTTAGCTGCATATGATATGTACATTCAAAATTATGATATGAATGCTAATGCGTGGGAAAAAATGAATAAAGAGTACCCGAATATTAAGGTAAAAACTTTGTCAAAGCCTATTATGGATGCAATGAAAAAAGCCAATGAAGAGCTTATTGTTGAGATGACAAAAGATAATATTTTACTTAAAGAGGTATTGGATTCACAAAAAGCGTATCAAAAAAAGGTAAGAGTTTGGACACAAATGTCCGATTATTTGTACCTAAAAGACAATTTGTAAAATAGAGTTTAAAACTCTATTTTACTTGATACTGTTTAGGTGCAAAAGTGTCGTACACCCAAGGGGCAACGATTTTTGCTTCTTTAATGGAAATAAATTTTTCTAGTGAGGGCATATATCTAAATTGATTAAAAATAATATCTTCGCAAAAGCTTTTTTCAGGAGTGGGATTAAAGATATAATCTTCAATATGAGCAATAGTTAATTCCCGTAACTCTGTATTGTTTTTTGGTTCTTCCATGGCATCAATTCCTATGGTTACGCTGTTCATGGCTAAACTCATATAGGGAGCTGCCATTGCTTTTTTTTCAAGGTCATTGTTAGGGGCTTCCAGAGCATGGCACATTTGACATTTTTTAAGAAAAATCAGTTCTGGACTTTTTAATTCATTTGCGTAAAGATTTAACCCTATAAATAACAAGGCACCACTTATTAGTTTGATTGGTGTTTTTAAACTCATAACAACTCCTTTTGTTTTTTAAAGTACAGTATACAAAGATTATCTTTTATAGCTTCTAAGCATAAAAAAAGAACTAAGCGCAATTAGAAAAATACTAATAGCAATTGGCGTTAAGCTGTTTGCATGAAACATAACCACAACGGAAGAGATTAAAGCACCTATTCCAAACTGAATAACCCCAATAACAGAAGACGCTACCCCTGCATTTTTAGAAAAACTCTCTAAGGCTAAAGCGGTACAATTTCCGTAAATAAAGGCGTTGCTTCCAATGTATAAAGAAGCTAAAAAAAGCGTAGCATAAAGCGAAATATCTTGCGATAAATATACAAAGATGACAGCTACAATCAGTTGAAAAATAATGGCATATTGAATAAGTGAAAATGCAGAATGTATCTCAAGAAGTTTTAGGTTAACACGAATTAAAAGCATTAAAACAACAATACCTGAACCAAAATAAAAAGGGAACAGCTCAGTTGGAACGCTAAAGTGTTCAATGTAAATATATGAAGATTTAGCAATAAAGACAAACATTCCTGAAAATCCAAAGGCAAGAACAAGCATCATTTTCATAGCTTTTGTATTTCTAAAAATAACTTTATAAGACTCTATTGCATTGGTTTTCGTGTAAGTAAAAGTTTCATTAAAATCTTTATAAACAAAGAAAGTAACAATAAGTGAGTAGAGTGTTAAAAAAACAAAAATAGCTTTCCAAGAATAGAAATGAATAATTAAAGCGCCAAGAGCCGGGGCTAAAAGAGGAGCTATACTTCTTATGGTTCCAATTAAAGCAAATACTTTAGCAGCTTGTTTGCCATGAAACAAGTCTCGCACCGCGGCACTTGCATTTACAACAATAAGCCCACCAAAAAAGGCTTCTATAAAACGGTATGCCCATAATTCGTAAATATGTGTGCTAAAGATAATAAGGAAACTAAAAAAACTAAAGCCCAATAAACCAATAAGAGAACTTTTTCTTCGCCCTAAATTATCGGAAAGTACTCCTCCAAATATTTGTCCAATGGCAAAACCTATTAGAAAAATGGAAAGTGTTAACTCAATTTGTTCAATGCCTACATTAAAATCATGTGCCATGGTAGGAATTGAAGGAATATAAGTATCTACTGCAACGGGTGCGACGGCTGAAAGAATGGCTAAAAGAATAATAAAATAGATGTGATTAATAGGTTTTTTCATGTTTTCATCTTAAAGTGCTTGAGTTATTTTATTTAGGGATGTAAATAATAGAAGTGTTTCTTGCTCAGTTAAAGAGCCATGAACTCTTTGCCTTAACTCTTTTATCTCTTCCAAAGAGTTCACTAAAATAGTTTCAGCTTTTGAAGTTAAACGAATAGTATTACTTCGTTTATCGTGTAAAAATTCACTTCTACAAAGCAAACCTTTTTTTTCAAGAGCATTGAGCGAGCGGCTAATTGTTGTTTTGTCTTTGCCCAAAAGTTGAGCAATCATAGTTTGATTGACATGCGGTTCAAATTTAATAATTTCAAGAATAGCTCGTTGTTCAATTCCAATATCATATTTTAAAAGCAGTTTGTTTAGTTGTGTATTGATGTTATTTGCAAGACGGTTAATGCGGTAACCAATTGAGTCTTTTAACACGTATTCCATAAAATTCCTTTAGTTGTATATGCAACTATTGCATATACAACCTTTTATTTCTCTTATGCTTTAATACTATTTTTTTACATACACGTTAAATAAAAAGAGAATTTGAAATAAAAGTTAGTTGATAATATCTAAAATATCAAGTGGGTGTTGTGCTAAATGTTGTGCTCTTGCTTCTTGCAAATCTTCTTTGGTTCTAAAACCCCAAAGTACGCCAATGCTTTGCATATTAGCATTTTGAGCTGTTTTAATATCTGTTGGAGTGTCGCCTACATAAAATATCTCTTGTGGGTCAAGATTAAATGAGGTTGCAATAGTTAATGCCCCTTGTGGATGAGGCTTTTTAGGAACATCACTTTTTTGGCCATGTATTTGAGAAAAATTAAATTGCCCAAAAAACATTTGTGCATATTTAAGGGTAAAAAAGTGTGGTTTATTGGAAAGAATCCCTAATTGTAAATCTTGGTTTTCAAGAGCTTCAAGCAAATCATAAATGCCTTCATACGGTTTGGTAAAGGAGTAAATCTCTTTAGCATAAAGCTCTTGATATTTAAGCAACACCCCTTCAATTAGCTCTTTTGAGCTATTTTTTGGAACGGCTTGTTGAGCTAAGTATAAAGCACCATCGCCTAAAAGAGTGTTGTATACACTTAACTCATGAGTGGGTAAGTTAAACTCTTTCAACGCATCGTTCATATGCAATGCAATATCTTTTAAAGAGTCAATAAGCGTTCCATCTAGGTCAAAAATGATTGCTTTGGTTTTCATGTGTCTGGCTTCTTCTACCGGCAAACTAGTTTTGCAAAGGTTTTAAGAGTTTAATAAAGTTTTGAGAATGAATTTTTCCAACATACAAATATATAAAGGTAACGACTACAATATTAATATGAATTAATGCGTCTGCGGTTGAAAATGTTACCATTAAAATACCAATGATTAGAATAAAAAAAGGATATGCAAACTTAATTAATGCGTTGTCTTTTTGCAGTTGTATCTCATAATCTAGGACATTAGTTCGAATAAACTCTTTATCTTCTTCGGTTAAATTACGATTTTGTTTTAACGTAATTAATCCTTGAACAACTTCCATTTTCTTCTTATATTGTAAGAATTTATAGATAATTCCAATTAGAACCACAAGTGAAGCAAAGTTTGAAATAATCTCCAATGGAAAACCTGCTGTTTCGTTCATTTTCTGCCTTTAGTTTTTTTTTAATATAGTACAAAAATAATAATTAATTTAAACAAATATTAATCTTTTATTATAGTATAATCCAAGAAAATTATCAAAAAGTAAAATGTTTGAAAAAAAATAACTCTCTTATTGCCGTTACGTTGTCTCTTGTTTTACTGTTGGCACTTTTAATTGTATTTGTACCTGCGTTTAAAGAAACAGTGTTTAACGTACAAGAAAAAACATATATAATGATGACTTCAAGCTATTTAATAAATGGCTGGATAGTCCTATTTTTAACTCTTTTTTCTTCAATTGGAGTAGGTTTTGTATTGTATAAAATCTACTATATCAAGCCTAAAAGATCAATCTATGCACACCATACCATTCAAGAGATTAAAGGAGCTGTTTGGAAATGGCGTTGGAATGAAAACAATATTGAACAGCTGTGGTGTTTTTGTCCTACTTGTAATGATGAATTATCGTACGATACCGATGAACTGATGCAAGTAACAACATTTTCTTGTGAACAATGTAAAAAAGATATTGCACGATTTAGCTTTTCTCATATCAGTGCTGTTTTAGTTTTTGTTAAAAATGAAATCAGACGAATTCTAACAAGAGACAAAATAACTAAAAAATCATAATTTAATATAATAACTTAACTTTTTCCTTTAATCTCTGCTATACTTTGGTATTTGGAAACGAGTATAATTTAAAATAATTATATTCATACAGCTAAAGGATGAATATGAAACAGAGCAAAAAAGCACTTTGCCCTTGTAACAGAGGCAAAAAGTACAATAAGTGTTGCAAACGAATTCATGATGGTTTAGAAGTTCCTAAAAGTGCCGTAGAGTTAATGATTTCACGATATGCAGCATATGCAATGAAACGGTGTGATTATATTATTCAAACGACACACAAAACAAATCAGCATTTTATGAGTGATTTTGCAGTTTGGTTTAAAGAAATAGAGAGTTTCTCTCAAAGTACACTTTTTCAAGGTGTTAAAATATTGGATTATGAGGAACAAGAAAAAGAAGCTTACGTTACTTTTCAAGCGCAATTAAAACAAAACGGAACGGATATTTCTTTTACAGAAGAGAGTCGTTTTATTAAAGAAAATGAAAAGTGGTATTATCAACAAGCCGAAATATTTGAAAAGATTTAAAGGGCATAGGTGAAAATATTATTAGCTCCCGCAGAGACTAAAAATGAAGGCGGAACGGAAAAGTTTTTAAGTGAAGATAACTTCAAATTTAAGTCATTGTATTGTGTTCAAAAACCAATTATAGACGTATATGAAGAGTATATAAAGCACTTAGATGAAGAACAATTAAGCTTATGGTTTGGACTAAAGAATAAAAAAGAGGTTCAAAAGTACAGACAAAGTTTATACACCCAACCCACAATGAAAGCCATTCAACGTTACAATGGCGTTGCTTATGACGCCATAAACTACACAGAACTTCCTTTAAAAGCTCAAGAGTATATAGACAATAATGTAATTATTTTTTCAAATTTATTTGGGGTAGTTTCAGCGTTAGACTCTATTCCTAACTATAAATATAAACAAGGCTCAAAACTTCCTAATATTGAAGTAGAGAAGTATTATAACCAACATTTAACACCTTTTTTAGAAGAACATTTAGACGATGAAATTTTAGATTTACGAGCAGGATTTTACGAAAAATTCTATAAACCAAAAAGTGCAAAAGTAATAAGCGTTAAATTTCTTAAAGAAGGAAAAGTTGTTAGCCATTGGGCAAAACACTACAGAGGAAAACTCTTAAGAGAGTTAGCGTTACAAAATATTCAAAACTTCTCAGAGTTTATGGCAATGGAATTGAATGATTTAAAACTAATAGAGATGCAAGAAAAGAAAAATGTTAAACTTCTTGTTATGGAGATTGTTTAAATTTAAACAATTTTTTCAAAACATTTAACCTCTTTATAAAACTCAAATTTACTTCTTTAAGTAAGAGTTTTATACACTTCCTTTTTTAATGACAAAGGAGAATAGCTATGGCACTACTTGATAATGAGAAATGCGTGCTGCCTTTAAGCAGTATTGCGGAGCTTTTAAATGCTAAGGTACGAACGCTTAAAATGTATGAAGAGAAAGGCTTATTGCCACATATAGAGAATAAAATTAAAAAACTCTACTCTATTAATGATATTAAATTTGTTGCATTTGTTCATTACTTAGCCAATATAAAAAAAATCAATGCCAATGGCATTAAATATATTTTAGAGATGGTTGAAAACAATATGGACGAAAAAAATCGTAATGAATTTTTAGATATTGTTGAAACTCGTTTGGAATCTGTTTCTAGCAATGAAATACAAGATTTTGACTCTTTTTAATCCTTTTTAACCCAAATTCCTTCAATATCATAAATCTACTTTAAAAAAAGCAAAAAAAATTACTAAATTTCAAAATTTGCTATAAACCCCCATTTTATAGGCTCTATACGCCTATAAAAAGACAAAATAATCACACACTTTAAGATAAACTTAAGTTTTCTATGTTATAAATATACATATCAAATGTAAATATATTACACACGAGATGTATAATATTTACAAAATTTATGTTGATTAAGGAAAATAATGGACTCCAAGATAATATTGAGGAACCCAGAAAAAAATGACGCTAAGAAAATAGTTAATCTAATCAAAACAGGAGGAACTCTGGATTTAAACTCTGAATATCTTTATTTATTACAATGCACACACTTTGAGAAAAGTTGTTGTGTAGCTTTAGATAATAATGAAATTATTGGGTTTGTTTCTGGATATTGCGTTCCTAATAATGCTAATACTCTTTTTATTTGGCAAGTCGCTGTTAGCTCAAAATACAGAGGACGAAATTTAGCAGCTCGTATGATTATGAATATTCAAAAGCAGCTAAAAAGCCAGTTTATCCTCTCTACTGTATCTCCTAGTAATCTCTCCTCTAGTCGAGTATTTGAAAAAATTGCAAAGTCATACGAAACAACACTTACAAAAGAAGTTTTATTTGAAAAAAATGATTTTTTAAACGCACATGAAGAAGAGGTTCAATTTTATATTGGACCAATTAAATAGAAAAATAGACAACACAGAAAAAACAGATAAATAAAAAAGGTATAACAATGAGAATATTTGAAAATTTAGAATCCGAAGTAAGAGGATACATACGAAGTTTCCCTACAATTTTTACAAAGGCAAAAGGATCAATTTTAACTGATGAACAAGGGGTTGAATATATAGATTTTTTTGCAGGAGCTGGAACACTTAATTATGGACACAACAATGAGCATATTTCAAAAGCATTAATTGAGTATTTACAAAACGATGGAATTGTTCATGGGCTTGATATGGCAACAACGGCAAAAAAAGAGTTTTTACAAACCTTTGAAAGCCATATTTTAAAACCACGAAATTTAGAGTACAAACTTCAATTTACAGGACCTACTGGTACAAATGCAGTTGAGACGGCACTAAAACTTGCACGACTGGTAAAAGGGAGAAGTAATGTGGTTTCATTTACTAATGGTTTCCATGGTCTTTCACAAGGCTCACTGGCGGTTACTGGAAATAATGAGTACAGAGATGAGAGTTATATTAGCCGAATAAATGCTACATTTATGCCATTTGATGGTTACTTTGGAGATATGAACACACTCGTTTATTTTAGAAAATTTTTAGAAGATGGCAGCAGTGGTATGGATTTACCTGCAGCTGTAATTTTAGAGACCATTCAAGGCGAAGGTGGAATAAATGTGGCTTCCAAAGAGTGGTTACAAGAACTAGAAGCTATTTGTAGAGAGTTTGATATTTTGCTTATTGTGGATGATATTCAAGTAGGAAATGGGCGAAGTGGTGAGTTTTTCTCATTTGAGTTTGCAGGAATTAATCCTGATATGGTTACTTTATCTAAATCAATAGGTGGTGGTTTACCAATGGCATTGTTACTGTTTAAGCCACATTTAGATCAATGGAAACCAGGAGAGCATACGGGAACATTTAGAGGAAATAACTTAGCCTTTGTAGCATCTAAAGTCTCACTAGAACACTATTGGCAAAATGACAATATCTCAAAAGCCGTTAAATATAAAGAGAAAATATTAAAAGATGCTTTAGAAAAAATTGCTGAAAAGTACAAAGCTGATTATGATATTGAGGTTCGAGGTAGAGGTTTGGCGTATGGGTTTGAGATTAAAAACGATAAGTCTATGGCGAGTGAAATTTCTGCCTTAGCATTTAAAGAGAACTTAATTATAGAAACATGTGGAAGTGAAAATCAAGTAGTTAAATTTTTACCTCCATTACTTATTGAAGAAGAGCTTCTTAAAGAGGGAATAAAGCGTTTCGAAGCAGCACTTGATGCGTTAATAATTGAAAGAAAAAGCCATTTAAGCGGGGAGTATTAAGATGATTGTACGAGATATTAAAAAAGACATTATAGGTACTTCAAAAGAAGTATTTGCAAAAGACGGTCAGTGGATTAGCAGGCGAATGCTTTTAAAAGACGATGGCATGGGCTTTTCATTTCACGAAACTATTATTAAAGCCAATACAAAAACACATATTCACTATCAAAACCATCTTGAAGCGGTTTATTGTGTGGGTGGAAATGGAAGAATTGAAGATTTAAGCACAGGGGTTATTCATGAAATTTACGATGGTGTGATGTATGCATTAAATAATCACGATAACCATAATTTATATGGAGGAACAGAGCATATGCGACTTATTTGTGTATTTAATCCTCCAATTAAAGGGACAGAAAACCACGATGAAAACGGTGTGTATTCGCTAGAAGATTAAAATGAGACTCTTGTCATACAATATTGAGGAATCATTAATAGCCAGACTAAAAAAGAAAGAGCTTTATATATGTGATGTTGCAGAAGATATAGAAGATGCCTTATATCACGCACAAGTTCGCTATTACAATGCCATTTTAATTCAAACGGATGATATTAAAGAGTGTATAGAATTTTTAAAACTTATCAATGCAAAACATTGTGCGTTTATTGTTGTTAGTTCAAATGAAGATAAAGAGTTTGAAATAAGCGTTTTAAAAGAAGGAGGCATTGCGGTAATTCCTGCTCCTTTTTGTGAAGAGTTAATTCTAGCAAAGCTTGAATCGGTTCATCGTGAAAACTTTACCAAACAGTACAATTTTAAAGATTACTTTATTTTAGACAGAGAAAACAAGCAGGTGGTTGATTTAAACCAAAATCAACTTAATATTAAGGGAAAGTCATTTGAAATATTGTCTTATTTGTTAAAAAACAGACAGTTTCGAGTGGTTTCAAAAGATGAGATTATTGGAGTATTGTGGGATGAACCTGAAATGGTTTCAAACAATATTGTGGAAGTAAATATTAATATTATCCGCAATGAAATTCGCAAAAAATTTAATCTTGACTTTGTCTCAACCATTCGAAACAGAGGCTATAAAATAGAAATATAGCTTAAAATATAGGAGATGTATGAATACTAAAAATATAATTGTGTGTAAATTTGGAGGAAGTTCCGTTCAAAACTCTACGCAAATTAAAAAAGTAGCCCAAATAGTAAAAAGCGATTCTAACCGTAAAGTAGTGGTAGTGTCAGCACCTGGAAAAGATGAGAAATTTTGTCAAAAAATTACCGACCACCTTTTAAACTGTGCAACGCAAGGAAAGCATTTTGCTGAACATAAAATTGATATTAGTGTCAAAGAAAGTTTGGAACAAATTATTGGTAAATATGAGCAACTGTGTAGAGAACTAAAGGTAAAAAGTGAAGGAATTGTTGATTCTATAAAAGCAGATTTAACGAACTGTAAATTAGAAGAAGAGAAAAAGATTGCTTATTTTTTATCTCGTGGGGAACACTACAATGCTAAACTTATAACTCTTTTTTTTAAATCTATTGGGATTAAAGCCGAAGTTAAATTGCCAGAAGAGTTTGGATTTTTACTAAGTTCTGATTACCTAAATGCGAAAATATTAGAACAAAGCTATGAAAATATAAGAAAGAGTTTTGAGTTTAAAGAAGATACTGTCTATGTTGTCCCTGGATTCTATGGCATAACCTCTGAAAAAGAGATAGCAGTATTAAGCCGTGGTGGAAGTGACTTAACAGGTGGTGAGTTTGCATATGCGTTAGATGCTGAAATTTATGAGAATTGGACAGATACAAACGGTGTATATGAAGTAGATCCTAGAATTATAGAAAATGCCAATGTAATTCCTAGATTAACCTTTAAAGAGTTACGATTGTTAAGCTCAAAAGGGTTTAATGTGTTTCACTTTAATGCCATGCTTAATTGCAAAAAAAGTAAAATACCTATTAATATAAAAAACACTAATAACCCAACGCATGAAGGAACACTTATTTTAACAGAACGAGTACCTATGGAAGATTTAGTAGGAATTGCTAAACTTGACCATATGGCTTCTATTCATATTCAAAAAGATATGTTAGGTGAAGAGATAGGGTTTAGCGCAGAACTGTTAAAAATATTTGGTGAATTCGGAATTAATACCTATCATTATCCTACGGATAAAGATGATATTGCTATTTTGGTTGAACAAGAAGATTTAAGAGGTAAAATTAATAATTTAAGACGACAAATTGAAAGACGACTTAAAACAGATAATATTTATGTAACGTATAATTTGTCTATTATTACACTTGTGGGAATTGGTCTTAAAGAGAACTCATTTGCTATGGTTGATGCAATTACAGCACTTAAAGAGAAAAATATTAGCTTTGAAATGTTTGATATGAGTCCTTCTAAAATTTCATTTCATGTGGGAGTTTCTCAAACTATTTCAGATATTGCGTTGCAAATTTTACATGAAAAAATGATAGTTGACGCTAATTGGCATTGATAATAACTTAAACTTTAATAGCCTTAGCGTTGTTTTTATCTTGAACAAAAAGGAAAAACAGTGCGCCCAAGGCAATTATACTAGAAGATAAGAAAAGATACTCACCGTATAAATACCCAGCAATAATAGCACCACAAAATCCTCCTAAACCGTAAGCTATTCCAAACATAAATTGCTGAGCTAATTTTTTGTTGCTATATAAGGTGTATAAATAAAGAATGACAGCACTGTGATATAAGCCAAAAGAGAACGCGTGTAAGCCTTGAGTGAAAAATGCAATACCCAATGAATCGGGGAATAAAAATAGTAAGAACCATCTTATTACTGTTACAAAAACAGCAAATTTTATAACCAAAAGTAGATTGATTTTTAAAATTGGAGCTTGATAGTAAAATATTAAAATTTCACAAATAATTCCAAATGACCATAGGTAAGAAATCATCTCTAAACTAAGTCCATGCTGAGTTTCATAAATAGTAAAAAAGTTATAAAAAGCACCAAAACTCATCTGCATTAAAAAAAGACTGAACCAAAATGGCCAATATATTAAAACAGAAAATTTTTCAATTTTGCTCTTTGCACTCTCAATAATATCGGCATTATATTTCAAAAGCATTAATCCAAAAGTAACGGTTAAAATAGTTGTGATTAAATAGTAGTGCAATGCTACAAAAGGTTCAGTTAAAAATTTTGCCAATACAATAGATACCGCCATAAAGCCAATAGAGCCAAACAGTCGGGACTTTCCATAACGCTCTTTGCCTAGCTCTTTTAAAGAAAGAACTTCAACATAGGGTAATACTAGGCTTAAGCACACACCTAATATTGCATTATTAATCATAAGTAAATAGAAATTATTTATGGTTACATAAAATAAACTAGATGAAACAAGAGATAATAAAAGAGCTATTTTAAAAACATTATTGTCAAGTTTAATATGTTTTAAGAATAAAAAAGGGGTAATAAAACGCATAAGAGGTGCTAATGCGAAAACAATTCCAATTTCAAATGCACTGTATCCTATGTCTAGTAATACTTTTGGAATAAAAATTGTATGGACACCAATGGCAGCAAAATAGAAAACATAAAAAGAAGAGAGTTTGAAAAAAAACATTATTCTAAAGCAATATGTGTGTTTGAAAAAATATCTTGAAAGGTGCGTTTGTCTTTTCTAAAAAATGGAACAAAGAGCAAGAAAATAGAGATAATGGCAAATAGTGTTGTGCTATACCGAATGAATATTTGAATAAAATTTGGTGCGTGTTCATTGTTACTTACAAGCTTTATATTGTAGGCTTTCATCCCTGGTGTTTGAGCTTTTCTAAGCCAAAAGAAAGAGATAATAAAGAAGTGAAATAGAAAAATTAAACCCCACCCTGCACTTCTGTTTTGTGAAAACTCTTCACCACCACCCATTAATAAATAAATAACAATATATAAAATAGGAGTGGTAATAAAGAACGTGTCGATTAAAAAAGATTTAAACCGTAGTGGAATTGAAACTGTACTAGTCTTTTTTAAAGACGAAGAGGAAATAGAACTCTCCTTTTTTTTAGGAATTCTGCCTTGTTTAACCTCTCGCCACTTTGCCATTAGTTTCCACGACTTCCTGGTTTATAAGCAACACTTCCCTCTTTACACATAGGGCAATTTTCAGGTGCGTACATCTCAAAAGTAAAATCTTCTAGTGCAAACAAAGGTTTGTCCAATGGAAGTTTACAAGATGATTTTGCTTCAATAGCGCTTCCTTCTCGTGAACAAAATCCTCTATTTGCTAGTGCGGCATAGGCAACTACATTTCCACCATCCAGTTCAACTTGTTTGGCAGCTTCTAAAGCGCTTCCACCTGTGGTAATAATGTCTTCACAAATAATATAATTCTCGCCTTTTTTAACTTCAAAGCCTCTTCGAATACTCATTTGACCTTCAACTCTTTCTGCAAAAATAAAACGAACATCTAAAGCGGTTGCTAATGCAAAACCAGCAATGATGCCTCCTAATGCAGGAGCACAAACGGCATCTATTTTAATACCACTTGCTTTAATTTGAAGTGCCAGTTTTTCAGCCAATAGTTTAGCTGTTTTTGGGTCTTCCAGCACTTTTGCAGATTGTAAATAAAACTGAGAGTGGTTACCACTGCTTAATTTAAAATGCCCTTCAAGTAGTGCGTGTGCCTCTTTGTAAATATTTTCTATATTCATGGTGGTTACACTTTTAAAATTTCAGCTTCTTTTGCTTTAAGCGTTTCATCTGCTTTAGCAATAGAGGCATCGGTTATTTTTTGAACTTCATCTTGAGCTCTTTTATTTTCATCATCTGTAATAGTTTTGTCTTTGTGTAAGTTCTTAATTTTATCGTTAGAGTGTTTTCGCACATTTCGAATAGCAACTTTTGCATCGTCTGTCATTGTTTTGGCTTGTTTAGCACTCTCTTTTCTTTGCTCAACTGTCATTGGTGGGAAAAATAGTTTAATAATTTCACCGTCGTTGTTTGGATTAACACCAATATTGGCATTTTGAATTGCTTTATCAATTAATGACAACAGGTTTTTTTCCCAAGGGTTAATAACAATAGTTGTAGCATCTGTTGCTAAGACTGAACCTACTTGACTTAATTCGGTCATAGTTCCATAATAATCAACTCTAACGCCATCTAAAACAGCGGTAGTAACTTTTCCTGTTCTCAAACTTCGGTAATCTTTTCTTAAAGCCTCTATAGACTTTTCCATTTGTGCTTTTGTGTCTTGATAAATCTCATCTAACATGAGTGTTTCTCCTTATTTATTTTATTAATAGTTGTGTGTTTATCGTGTAGTAATCAGGGCTTAGAATGACACGAGTACGATTGTTTTTTAAAGGTATTTCAACAAATTCGTCTATTATACCATTTTTAACTTTTATTTCTTTCCAACCATGCCCTGTTACATAGAGTTTTATTGTTTTAAAAGATGGGTCAACGTTAGCAATAACACGCTTTAAAATGCCATCTTCTGGAAATATTTTTGGCTCAATCCAAGTGGCTTCAAAAGAGTTGTATTTGAGTTTTTCTTTAATATCAACCTCTCCTACTAGTGCAATTCTGTTAATGTCCAAAGGGCTGCTTTGCGCGTTTACAGAACCACTGTTTTGATTAACAATGGATTCAAAACCAAATTCAGCAATAACTTCTAAAACGGCTTGGTTGTACTCCCCATAAGCGTATGCATAGCTTGTTGGTTTGTACCCTAAATGCGTTTCAAAGAGTTCAATTCCTTTTAGAGTATCTTCTTGAATCTCTTTTTTGCTTGTGTTTGTTAAATGTTTGTGATCATAACCGTGCAGAGCAAGTGTGCCATATTTTTGAGTTTGTTTTAACTCTTCCCAACTCATAAAATCGCTGTAGCCTTTATGGGTGGCTTCAACATAGACATACAGAGTAAAGGGGTAGTTGTATTTTTTGAATAATGGCAAACCATTTTTGTAAAAACTTTTATAGGCATCATCAACAGTCAGAGCAATCCAATTAGAGGGTATTTCTTCTTTTTGTTTAAGTTTTTGAATAATTTGTTCTAAAGGAACGACCTCATAATTGTTTTCTTTAAAATATTCAAACTCTTTTTCAAGTTCTTGTAGGGATGTATTAGTGCTTGGATGTCTATCATCACCAAAACGGTGATAGATAAAGACGTGTGCATCGGCAAAAAGATAAAAGTATGAGACAGCCAGAAGGAGTAAAACTCTCATTATCTAACTGCTCATTGTCGAATTATTTTACTTCAGGCGCAAGTGCATCTGGAGCAGCAGGTGCCGTGCTTTGTAATGGTGCAGAAACAGGAACTGTTGGTATTAAGTTATCTGTTTGAATAGTGTCAACAGCACTTTTTAGTCGTTGTTGATTATAAGAATATCCTAAGAACAAAGTATTTAACACAAAAAGTAATCCAATAAACATAGTGGCTTTTGTTAAAAAGTTTGCAGGTCCTTTGGCTCCGAATAAAGATTCGTTGCTTCCGCTGTAAGCACCCAACCCAATGCTTGAACTTTTTTGTAATAAAACCGTAATGGTTAAGATAATGGCTAAAACAAATTGCACTACTAGAAGTGTAGAGGTCATATTTAATTTCCTTATTGAAAAATGGGTTGTATTTTACCAAAATTTTATTAAAATTAAGTTAAGATTGCGTTTATGTCAGATAAAAATCAATTCTCCAAATATGCTAACTCCTATAATTCATATAATATCATTCAACAGCTTGTTGCAAAATCTATTGTGCGGGAACTTCAAAGCAAACCCAAACTGATTTTAGAGCTAGGGTGTGGCTCGGGACAAATATATAAATACATAGATTGGGAAGTAGAACACTACCACGCAATTGATGCTTCAGCTTCTATGTGTGAGCTTCATCCTAAGGGTAAAAATATACAAATAGAGTGTTGCGATTTTGACAGCGATGCTTTTTTTGATGCCATTAAAGACCAACACTATGAGATGGTTTTGTCCTCTTCTGCGTTGCAGTGGTCAAGTAATTTGCCTAAAATTATTAAAGCTCTAAGTGGTGTAACGTCTGAAATCCATGCAGCTTTATTTACATCAAATACTTTTAAAACTATACAAGAGCTTTCCAATAAGCCCTCACCTATTTTAGATGAAAACACAATTAAAGAGGCTTTTTCTAAATTTTTTGAATGCACCTTTGAACTGCTTAATTATAAATTGTTGTTTGATAATAAAAAAGAGCTGTTTGATTACATTAAAAAAAGTGGAGTTAGTTCTTCTAGTTCACTAGGGTTTAAAGAGGCAAAAAAACTTTATAAAGAGTACCCTTTAAACTATTTGGAGTTTGAAGTTCTTTTTGTAAAAGCAAAAAAGAGTAAAACAGAATAAGAAAAAGTTTAAAATACCTTTTGTTAAAGAGGAAATTTTTCTTTTAAAAGCGTTAGCGTTGCAGTTTCTATCATATTAAAAACTTTATCGAATCCTTCAAAGCCATCAAAAAAATAGGGGTCGGGAACATCTTCTCCATTAAACCCAAAATCGCCTAATTTCAAAGGGTTTTTGCACCCTAAGTCTTTAAGATTGTTAATATTACTTTCATCTAAACCTATTATTAAATCGTAGTATTTAAAATCTTTTTGGGTTACTTGCCGTGCTTGATAGTTTGCAATATCTAAGCCATTTTCTTTGGCGATTTTAATAGAGTGCTCACATGGAGCTTTGCCTTCATGCCAATTCCCTGTTCCCGCACTGTCTATTTCCCAATTAAGTTGGTGTTTTACAGCATAATGTTCGGCAACAGCTTGAGCTAAAGGGGAGCGACAAATATTACCTAAACATACAAAAAGTATTTTGCTCATATAGTTAATCCTATGGGTAAATAGCGTCTCATTTCTTCTATTTCTTTTAAATTTATATTTTTAAGCAATACCTCTTCGTTGTCTGCGCTTAACGCTTCGCCAAAAGGTGAAATAATGGCTGAGCTTTTAGCACACTCATCATTGGCACAATTGCTAACTACAACAAAGCATTGGTTAGCAACAGCTAAGGCACGACTAAGAACTTCAAGATTCTCTTTTCTTTTAATGCCCCAATATGCAGGAATTAAAATAATATCTGCACCTTTTAATTTTTGCCAAAAATCAATAAATCTTAGTTCAAAACAAATTACAACCCCAATTTTAAGCCCGTTGTATTCAAACAGCTGAATATCTTCTTCCCTGCCTTGCGTAAAATAGATCTCTTCTTGGTTCAAAGTAAAGAGTTTGGCTTTCGATTGCGTATGTATTATTTTTTCCTGATATAAAAAATGAAAAGTATTGAAGTATTGGTTGTTCTTTTTTGTAGTAAGTGTTAACGCAATAGTTCTATTTTTAGAAAGGCTCAATAGTTTTTCTAAAGCTTTTTTAGAAAATA
Organism: Arcobacteraceae bacterium; assembly: GCA_041672955.1. Lineage (GTDB taxonomy): Bacteria > Campylobacterota > Campylobacteria > Campylobacterales > Arcobacteraceae > Marinarcus. Next base: position 6,432 of record JBAYYP010000011.1, on the reverse strand, counting down.
TTGAAGCCTCATTAAGGTCATCATACGCATAACCGGTTAAACACAACTCCGGTGCAAGAATTAAAGAGTTCTTCGGTGTTTCTTCTATAATTCTTGATATATGCTCTAAGTTAGTGTTAAAATCAGCAGATACTTTAGTTTGAAGTGCTGCTAAGTTCATCTTTTGCCTGCTGGATTAATTCGTTTAATTTTGCTTCGTATACTTTCGCTTCTGATTCAATAGTGGATTCAAATCGAGTAACAAGTACTGGTGTGGTATTACTCGCTCGAACTAACCCCCAACCGTTTTCAAACACTACTCTAACGCCATCAACATCAATTATCTTTTTAATTTTAGGAAAACTGCTAGGAACATTTTGAAGTTTCTCTTTAATTTTTTCCATTAAAATAAATTTTTCTTCTTCAGTGGTGTGAACTTTAAGTTCATCGGTTGAATAGACTTTTGGCAAGGCATCTATCTCTTTATCAATATCCATTCCATTTAAAATTAGTTCTAAAATTCTAAATGTAGCGTAAATTGCATCATCAAAACCATAATAACGGTCATTAAAGAAAATATGTCCTGAAACTTCTGCTGCCATATCGGCATTGAGTTCTTTAAGTTTTACTTTTAAATTGCTGTGACCCGTTTTGTACATAACAGCAGTTCCAATTTCATTGATTTTATCGTACATAATTTGTGTACATTTAACTTCACCAATAATAACAGGATTGGTCATTGTTTTAGCAAACAAGATAGCTAAAATATCGCCTTTTACATTGTGTTTTTTAGTTAAGAATGCAATTCTATCGGCATCACCATCGTAAGCAAAACCATATTCGTAGTTGCCTTTTAATGCTTCTTTAATATCTTTAAGATTTTTTTCTTCACTAGGATCTGGGTGGTGGTTAGGAAATGTGCCATCGGGTTCACAAAACAAGCCATCGTAATTGAGTTCAAGCTTATTTAAAATAGCAGTTAATACGGTGTCAGCAACCCCATTTCCACAATCTATTACAAATCTAGGTGCCATTGCTTTTAAGTGAGCAAACTCTTTTACCATGTAATCAATATAAAGCGTTTTAACATCAATGGCTTCAAAAGTTTCATTGTTTTCAATAGCTAAATTAGAATTTAAAACAATCTCTTCACCCATAGTGTAAATATCTTCTCCAAAAAAAGGACTATTTTCAATGGTTATTTTAAACCCATTATAGTTGCTTGGGTTGTGACTTCCTGTAATCATTACCGATGCATTCGGAACATCTTTTCCGAAGTTTTGAAACGATGCAAAGTAATTTACTCCCGTAGCAACCATTCCCATACCTAAAACTTTACAACCTGCTTTATTAAACCCAGAAGTTAAATAGCCAAAGAGTTCAGGTGAGTGAGTTCTAGCATCGTAGCCAATTACTACAACTGGATTGTCGCATTGTGTTCGTTTAATTGTTTCTAGCCCTAAATAGTAGCCAATAAGCTTTACACTTTGCTCATGCAACTCTTCGCCTACAATTCCTCGTATGTCATACTCTCTGAAAATTGATTTGTTAATCACGGCAACCCCTTTTGAATTATTACTTAATTATAGCAAGAAATATATGATAAATAGTTACATAAGATACCAAACCTAAAAATTATTTTTGTATAAGAGAAGCAATTGTGCGTGAAAATGGCATTGTATATTTAAGAAAATATTGATTAAACTCACTTCAACTTTGGCTCTGATTGTTTTAACGCACAATCGGTTCAATAAGAGTTTATTAAATTCTGATAAGGTATACCCACTTTTTTTGCTAACTCTTTAAAGTAGTTAATTGTGCCTTCTTCAATTTTTATTTAAACTCTCTTTTTCTAAATCAAGTAAAAATATTTTTTTATCTATTCCACTGCTATAACCGCCTAATTTTCCATCTGCTTGGATTACACGGTGGCAAGGAACTATTATTTCTATCATATTTTGGCTATTGGCATTAGCAACGGCTCGGTAGGCTTTTGGGTTATCGATTTTTTGTGCTTCTTCTTTATAGGAGATAGTTTTTCCATATTCAATAGTTAATAAAGCTTTCCAACACTTTATTTGGAAAGTTGTTCCTAGAAGTTGTAAAGGTAGGGTAAAGCAGGTTCTTTTGCCTTGAAAGTATTCATCTAGCTCTTGTTGCAGTTGAATAAAATAATCGTTGTTCAATGCCAATACTTGCGCATTGAAACGCTCTTTTAGGTTTTTAAGGTGAGCATCTATATGGAATTTATCATAAAAGCACAAAAGACAAACTCCTTTAGCTGTACTTGCTGCAAACATTTCGCCTAAAGGAGTTTGTACTATTGTGGTGTGAATAATGGCTTGGGTAATGCTTTTGTCTTTATAACTTCTCATTAATTGCCTTTTTATTCATCCTCATAAGTGCAAACATTGAACTCTTCTACTAATCCATTTTTATCAATACAGTGTGTTTGAAAAAAATCGGCAATAAAATCTCTTGCACAGTGAAGTTCAAATGCCTCTTTGCTTGCCCAAATTTCGTTCAAAACAAGAGGAAAAGAGGTTCCCGTAGCATTGGGGTGAGAAATATGTTTGGTAGCTAAATATTGAACACATCCATCTTCTCTTAAGGTTTTTGGTTCAAGTGCTTGGAGGATTTTAAACAGCTCTTCAAGCTTTCCTTCTTTTGGCTTAAAACTGGCAATGCAATAAATTTTTTTTGACATAGTATGTTTCCTTTATATTAGTAAATAGTCTTTAAAGAGATAAAATAACAACCAAGTTTATCTAACTTGGCCGTTTCCTAAAATTTTGAATTTGTAAGTTGTTAAATCATTAATGCCCATAGGGCCACGGGCGTGAAGTTTATTGGTTGAAATTCCTACTTCTGCTCCTAATCCAAAAGCACCGCCATCAGTAAATCTGGTACTCGCATTGGCATAAACGCAAGCGGCATCTACATGGTCTAAGAAGTAATTAACGGTTGAATAATCTTCACTTATAATTGCTTCTGAGTGACCTGAACCATATTTTGCAATGTGCGAAACAGCTTCTTTCACATCATCAACCAATTTAATATTTAAAATATTTGCTAAATGTTCAGTATCGTAATCTTCATGTGTTGCACACTCTATATCTATAATTTTCTTTGTACGCTCACACCCTTTTAAAACAGTGTTGTGTTCAATAAATGCTTCGTGTAATGCGGGAATCATTAAAGAAGCTATATCTTTATGCACTAAAAGAGTTTCCATGGCATTGCACACACCTGGTCGTTGACATTTGGCATTTATAGCAATATTTATTGCCATTTTAGCATCGGCATTTTTGTCTATATATGTGTGGCAAAGCCCTTTGTCGTGTTTGATAACAGGAACAGAAGAGTTTTCACAAATATAACGAATGAGTTCAGTGCCACCTCGTGGAATGATTAAATCTACGAGTTTGTCTTGCTTAATTAATAGAGCTACACTTTCTCTGTTTGAAAAAGGCAATAATGCAATGGCTTGTTCTGGAAGTTTGTTTTTTGCTAAAACATTACGTAACACATTTGCAATGGCTCTGTTTGAGTGTTCCGCTTCTTTACCGCCTTTTAAGACACAAACATTTCCACTTTTAAAGCATAATGCGGCTGTATCACTAGTAACATTAGGTCGGCTTTCATAAATAATACCAATAACGCCAATAGGAATAGAGACTTTTTGAATATTTAATCCATTTTGAGTAACCCACCCATCAAGGGTTCTTCCTACTGGGTCTTTAAGAGCTGCAATTTCTCTAATAGCTTGAGACATAAAAGCTACTCGCTCCCCTGTTAAAAGAAGTCTGTCCATTAACGCTTCACTTAAAGCACTCTCTTTTCCTGCTTGAATATCTTTGTTATTTTGTGAAATAATATAATCGCAATGCTCCATTAACGCATCGGCCATTTCTTGTAGTACTTTGTTTTTTGTTTCACCACTAAGTGTAGCAATTTCTCGGCTTACTTTTTTTGATTCTTCTAAAAATTGTTGCATAAGGATTCCTATGTATGATGTAATTAATAAATATTTATAGTTTAGCTAAAGTTTTAATGTTTTAAAATAAAATAAAGAGAATTGGAAGAAAAAAGGAAAGAAGTAAAAAGACTCTAAAAGAGTCTTTTCTTTAGGCTAAAGAGTTTAATTTCTCAGTTAATGCTTGTTTAGAACTAGCACCAATCATAGTATCAACTACTTCTCCATCTTTCATAAAAATAATAGTTGGAATTGAACGAACACCATATTTAACAGCTAAATCTTGCTCTTCGTCAGTGTTTACTTTACAAATATTTGCTTTTCCGTCAAAGTCAGCTGCTAGTTCATCAATAACAGGTGCTAACATTCTACAAGGTCCACACCATGGTGCCCAGAAGTCTACTAATGATAATCCGCTTTTAACTGTAGCTTCAAAATTATTAGAATTTAATTCAATATATTTTCCCATTTCATATCCTTTGTTGTGTTTAATAGCTTGTAATAATATCTCATAAGAGCCTATTTGTCAAGTAGATACTTTTTAGGTTACTAGGTACCTCTGAGACCCTATTTAACAGCTAAAACATAGAATAAAATTTAATAAAAACGGCTTAAAAAGGGGATTTATAGGTAATATTAAAAATTAAAATTATTGAAAGAAAAGATTAAAATAGTGAAATAATCTGAAACTCAACATATTTTGGCTATTCTTTTTTCCTTAAAATGAAAAAATAGGATTATATTTGGAACACTTTTTTTTAATTATTACGATTTGTATCATAATAATGGCAGCCCCTATCGTTTCAAAAGTTACAAAAGCTCCTGTGGTTGTTATTGAAATTATTTTAGGTCTTCTAGCTGGCTATGCTGGCTTGCTTTATGATAATGAAATCTTAACACTCATTGCCAAATTTGGATTTGTTTACTTAATGTTTTTAGCAGGGTTAGAGATTAATATTAAACTTATTAAAGTGGTTAAAGCCACAATGGCGTGGAATGTTGTTTTATATATAGCTTCTTTATACACGCTTTCAGGACTTATTTGCTGGTTCTTTGATTTAGGCGTTACTTACTTTTTAGCATTTCCAATTTGTTCTATTGGCATGATGATGATGCTTATAAAAGAGTACGGAAAAGACGAACCATGGCTAAATTTAGTCTTATCTATTGGAATTATTGGAGAAGTTGTAAGTATTTTAGTCATAACCTTATTTAGTGGTTGGATAGAATTTGGTTTTAATATTGGCTTTTTCATCTCTATTCTTACTATTATTTCTGTTATTGCTGCAACTATTTTGGTGTTACGACTTTTTTATATGGCGTTTTGGTGGTATCCTGAGTTAAAGAAGTTTATCATTCCAGATTCTCATACCGATAGATTTGACCAAGATATTCGGTTCTCTATCTCGCTATTACTTATTTTAGTAGCCGTTATGTTGCTGTTAAAAATAGATGTGGTTTTAGGTGCGTTTACAGCAGGGTTTTTTCTTAAAATGTTTTTTAATCAAAAACACGAACTTTTGGAAAAAATTGAGTCATTTGGGTTTGGTTTTTTTGTACCTATTTTCTTTATTTACACCGGTTCAACGGTTAAACTAGAAATTGTAAACTTAGAGATTTTAACCAACTCGTTGTTTATTATATGTTCAATTATTACCATACGACTTATTGCTTCACATTTGGCATTTTACAAACATCTTAAGTTTAAACAAACAACTTTATTTGGATTAAGTGATTCTATGCCACTTACCTTTATTGTGGTTATTTCTATGCTGTCGTATAAATATGGATTAATTTCTCAAGAGGAGTATTTCTCTTTTATTATTGCTAGTATGATTGATGGGCTATTTCTGATGATACTTATTCGAAAACTCTATAAATGGTTTAACCTTAAAAATGCTAACCCAACTAAACTAAAAGGTTTTTGATGCACATTGCATACTTTGCTAACTAACCTATAGTTGGAAGCCTTTTTTTTAATTATTGCGATATGTCTAATTATCGTAATATCTCCCATGGTTTCAAAACTCCTTAATGCCCCTGTGGTAGTTGTTGAGATACTTTTAGGCGTAATTGCTGGATATATGGGTTTTATATATGAGAATCCTTACCTTATTCTTTTAGCAAAATTTGGATTTGTCTATTTAATGTTTTTAGCAGGTATTGAGATTAATTTTAAGCTTATAAAACTTATTAAAGCAGCTTTGGCGTGGAATGTTATATTTTATTTTATCTCTTTATATACAATTTCTTGGTTTATGTGCTGGGTATTTGATTTAGGAATTACATATTTTATTGCTTTTCCTATTTTTTCTTTAGGTATGCTAATGATGCTTATTAAAGAGCATGGAAAAGAAGAACCTTGGCTAAATTTAGCTTTATCCATTGGTATTGTTGGAGAGGTGGTAAGTATTTTAGCCTTGACTTTGTTCAGTGGTTGGATTGAATATGGCTTTGAAACTGAATTTTTTATCTCT
>JBAYYP010000010.1:0-46063 GCA_041672955.1 Arcobacteraceae bacterium | reverse complement strand
CCTCCCCAGCCATCAAGTGTCATACCGCTGTCGTTTGCATAGATAGTATCATTATTCCCAGAACCAACAATATTATGGATATTTATGATTTTATCGTCATAAGCATTTGCACCTGCCTTATTACTTGTGCTAGCAGCCGCGGCTGTAAAATATACAGTTGCATAACCTACAGTACTAACACCATTGTATGTAGCACCTTCTCCATCAAGAACATTCATATCCAAAGTAAACCCACCATGACCAGCGGTTCTATAGTCTAAAGTGTTATTAGCACCTGTTCCTCCATTGATTACATCTTTGTTTGTTAGATTCCAATTATAAACAGAGTAACCGTGGATTATATTGGCGCCACCACCACCATCTATGATGTCATTTCCAGCATCCCCGTATATGGTGTCATTTCCAGTTCCACCATAGATAGTGTCATGATCATTTCCACCTCTTATAATATTATTTCCACCAATACCATAAATAATATCATTACCATTATGACCGTTTAAAACATTGTTTTGTGAATTTCCATACATAATGTCATTACCGTTAGATGCTCCAAAACCTTCAAATTCATAAGCTAAGTTTAAACCACCACCTGCATTATAACCATCTGTCCAAGTTCCATCTATTCCATTTGTTGTTGAACCAGTTAAAAATTGGATAGTACCTGCTTCGCTTAATCTCAGAGTTTGATTTGCTGTTAATCCATCATCTATAAGCTCTATATAATCAGTACCAGCTCCTCCATAACTTATATCTAAGCCACCGCGTGGTCTTATGTAGTCATCTCCATCACCACCATAGAGTTTATCAGCTCCATTTCCACCCCATAAGCGGTCATCTCCACCAAGCCCCCAAAAAGTCTGATCAACTCCATTTTTACCGATGATTACATCATTTGCTGCAGTCCCTCTTACTTGTTCTATATCTTTTATAAGGTCTATGAGTCTTCCCGAGGTTGTCTCTTTTACCATTGTAAAGTCTGTAGCCATGGTTACAGTTATACCTTGGATGTCTCTCATATAATTATCGTTAACTCCTCCATCTGGAAGTAAAGTGTTGATATTTATATAGTCTGCTTTATAGTAGCTTATCCAGTCACTTCCAGCTCCGCCATCTATAAAGTTGATGCCCCCACCAGAGAAAATCTTATCATCGCCACCCATCCCCTCTATGTAGTTAGTGCCTCCACTTCCAAATATAATATCATCAAATTTTGAACCTATAACATCTTCTATACTTACAAGAGTATCTTTATATTTTAGTGCTCCAATAGAACCTTCAAGTGTTCCAACATTGTAAATATTTTGACCATTTATATTTTCATGAAATGGATCTTTATATTTAATATTTATATTTTCATGACTTAGTACATAGTCCTTATCCTGATCTCCCTTAGGTTTATCTAGTCTTACAATTACACCATGTTCAGAGTTTTGATAATTTACTGTATCGGTATCTGTTTCCCCATCTATATAGTCATTTCCACTTCCACTATAGATCATGTCATAGCCTGCACCGCCTTTGAGTATATTATCACCAGCTACACCATAGATTGTATCATTACCTGCACCACCATCTATGATATTTTTATGATTATTGCCCTTAATTGTGTCATTGTAAGCACTTCCTATAATGTCGTCTATATTGTGATATGTATCTTGACCTGATAATTGTATATCTTTTAAAGAAGTAGTAGTAATAGCACCCTCGTGACCAGTAACATTTCCCTCAATATCGTAGAAAAATTTAAAATCATCCGTTAGAGCAAATTTTGAAAGAGCATTGATTGTTTCGTTTGGAACCATGATTCCGTTTTCATCTTCATAAGAGCCTAAGGAAAAACCTTTTAAATCAACATAGACACCATTGTAATACTTGAGCATATCTATATTGATTCCATCTTCATCTAAACTACCATTTAGTATTTGAGACTCTTCAGCAGTTATAAAACCTTTGTCTTTTAAATATTTTACTTCTGCTAATGAAAAACTCTTAACTTGGTCATATCTAACGGTATTTCTGTCATCTGTACTGCCATACTCTTTAGTAACTATATTGCCATCAGTATCTTTTTTTTCTTCTAAATACGTATCCCCATAAATAATATTTTCACCAGCTCCTCCATAAACCGTATCGCTTCCACCGCTTAAATAAATGGTGTCATTTCCAGTGCCATCATAGATAATATCCGTTCCTATTCCCCCAACAATGGTGCTGTTTCCGCTTCCATCTTTAATAATATTATAGTTTGCTTCTTTTGAGAGTATAAAACCATTATCCAAACCACCTGCAAAATCACCTTTTTTATAAGTATAATCACCTGCTTCTGTAATATCTTTGAGTGCAAAGGTGTATTCATTTGTTTGAGATTGTTCAGGTTCTGTGACACTATGAGCAAAAGCTGCATCTATTTTGTAGTTTGCAGTTATAGAGAGATTAAATGGATTTTTTATAGAGGGATCATATTTCATAGTGAACTCTACATTTTTAAAGTTTGTCAAAAAGTCTGCACTGTTATAATCGATAACATTGCCATCTGTATCTTTAAAAACCATATCATCTCTACTAATATTTGAAGTTGAGATTTCAAGACCATTTTTATCTAAGATTTTAACCCCAGATGGAAGACCCTCTACTGTAAAGCTATCTACATAAAAACCCTCAGGCATATTAGGTTCAAAACGCAATACTCTTGAGAGATAAGAATCAGAGGTATTTTCAGAAGTTCCAATGACTATATCTGCTGGAGCAGCAACTGTTAAGCCTGCTGAAGACACACTAATATCTGTTACATTTGTTTTATCTGTTGTGCTTGTAAAGATAACTTTATCAGTATCTACAGTCCCTGAAGTCCATAGAGTAGGTACTGTACCAGTAACATCTCCTTTAGTTGCAGCCGTGTTTATATTATCTACTGTTGAAGCATTAGTAATACTGGCAAAAACAGTAGCAACTTCTTCATTTGTCATATCTTCAGTTGCAGTTAATGTAAGCCCATCAACTGTTACAGATTGACCTGTAGTAAGAGCTTTAAAAGTTAAAGTATGTGACTCTGTTGTGCCTGCACCACCTTGAGTAGGAGCAGTGGTTACATCAGCTGGAGCAGAAACTATAGTTGAACCTGCTGAACTTGTATTAAATACAGATATATCACTATTTTCTGCGGTACTAGAAAAACTAACACTATGTGTACTCGCAACTCCTGATTCCCATCCATTAGATAACGTTCCACTCCATGTTCCGTTGGTTACTGCATTTCCATTAGCTGCACTTGCTGTTAACTCTGCAAAACCAGCTGCAACAGCTTCTGCAGAAATATCACTATCTTTTGCAGTTAATTTAAGCCCATCCACAGTTACTGACTGACCTTTTATAAGATCTTTAAAAGTTAAATTTTTTACTCCTGTGATAGTTGAAGGAGTATTGCTAAAATAGGTACTGTTTTCTGCTCTTATAACCATATCTTCAGCTCTGTCACTCATATCTATTGTTTCTGGTTCAAACTGATCGGTTATAGAGTCAGACTCATATCCCTGAATACTTCCTCCACCACCTAAAATTATAGGTGTGTTGTCATTGTTTGTAGTTTCACTAAATCGTACTTGATGAGCTGTTGCTTTGAATCCAAAACTTGGAATTCCTTCTCCTGGTCCATCGCCATCACCATTGCCATCTCCATTGCCATCATCAGGATAGTAATCTGTAAAGTCATCATCATTTGTAAAACCATTATCGGGAATCATCTCCTCATCGGGTTTTGGAATCATTTCTCCGTCAGGTTTTGGAATCATTTCTCCGTCAGGTTTAACAACTTTAGGGTTATTATAAATAGGTTTATCGTAAAAATCTGTAAAAGTATTCTCTTGAACATTAAATTCTGTTTGTGTTTGCGAAAAATTATCATTTATTGGTGTTTGTTCAAAAGCTGTATAGGTTTGTTCTGACAAGGTAGGGCTGTTTTCACTGTTCATTGAATATTGTGTAAACTCTTCTTGTTGTTGAGTAACTGTTTTAGTAAGTTTTTCTATGGTCTCTTCATAATCTTCAACAATTTTTTTAACTCTATCTTCTTGTTGAATATCTGCTTCTACAGGAATAGAGTCAAAAGGTAAACTGTTAACCTCTTCAATTTGTGATAAGACTTGACCTAAATTGTATTTTTGACCATTTGCACCTGAAAAAGAGGGTTGGTTGTCGCTGTATCCCATTAAAGCCATTGAAACGAAAGTAAAAATACCTCCATTTGGCATGGTTACTACTATATCTCCACCTACTAAACGGTAATCTAGATTTTCTAAATCTATACCATCTATTTTATACTCAATTTCATCACCCGGTCTTACATATACGGCTACATTTTGACCTTTAGTGGGAGCTTGTTTAACAAGAACTTTTTTGTTTTGATAGTCAAGAATATTTTTAGTATCAGTAACAAATTCGCTATTTTGTTTAGGTGTAGTTGATTCCGCCATGGTGAGTCCTTTTCGTAGCTAATTAATGACTTATTATAGCGAAATTTAAGCTTAAAGAAGATAAAGAAATAATAATTAATGTAAAAGAGATAAAATAGCTTATGAAGTTATAGTATACTTTAAAAAAATAATAAGGGTTAAGATGCAATACAGTACTCAAAGAATAGTTATGTATCCTCATTTAAATGCGGCGGGGATACTGTTTGGTGGGATGGCACTTTCGTGGGTAGATGAAGATGCTATTATTTTTGCAGCAAATTTGCTTGATACTAATCGTATTGCAACGGTTAAAATGTCGGAAGTGATTTTTAAAAGTGCCGCTAATATTGGAGATATTTTAATTTCTGGAGTTGAACTTGTAAAAGTGGGAAGAACCTCTATTACCGTTAAATGTGAACTAAGAAACCGAACAACCAATAATATTATTGTGCAAGTAGATGAGGTAGTTATTGTGGCACTTGATTACAATAAAAAGCCAACTGTGCATAAATTAGCCCCTAAAGATGAGAGTTAAACTAAAGTAAAGAATTAATTTAGGATTTATCACCTTTTATGTATGATTTCGTTTCAAATAATTTAAAGGTGTGACAATTAAAAAGAAAATCTATTTTTTAATTTTATTTATAATGCTGCAAAGTGTTTTGTTTTTTTTGTTGCAGCTTAATGCACAATCAAAAAGAGAGCAAATTTTAGAGGCTTCTAAAACAGTTGTAACCACGCAGTACAATACTATTTATAACTCTTTTAATACCCTAGCGCAAATTGTTTTTAAAGGTTATATTAATAAAAAAGAGATTGTGGAAGCGTTTGCTTTTAAAAATCGTGAGAAGTTATATGAGCTTTTAAAAGAAGATTATGCCTACTTAAATAGTATAGACTTTGAACAAATACATTTTCACACTCAAAAAAACCACTCCTTTTTACGAATGCACGAACCAAAAAGATTTGGAGATGACTTAAGTTCTGTACGGTACAGCGTGAAGTATGTAAATGAATTAAAAGAGCCAATAGCAGGTTTAGAAATGGGGCGAATTGTTCCTGGGTTTCGTTTTGTTTATCCTATGTTTGATGATACTAAAAGCCATATAGGAAGTGTTGAAACTTCTTTTAGTGTGAAAGCTTTTTCTAAAAAAATTGAAAATGTTTATGATGTTCATACTCATTTTTTACTGCATAAATCTATTTTCAATGAAAAAATATTTGCAACTCATAAACAAAACTACTCTAAAAGTATTGAATCCGATGACTATATTTTGCTTAATCGCAACACCACACTTACTACAAATAATGAAGAGGTTCTTTTAAAGAATATATTTTCACAACACTTAAAAAAGAAGTTAAAAATAAAGCTTAAAGAGTATAAGAGTTTTTCTATGGAAATAGAAATATTAAACAAAGAAGTTCATAAACACAAAATAGTTACCTTTTTACCGCTGCAAAATATTGAAAAAGAAAATATTGGGTATTATGTGGTCTATCAAAACAGCAATGCCCTTTTTAAATTAGAAAAAGAGTTTTTAACCAGTTTGGCAATTTTAACACTACTTAATCTTTTAATTGTTTTTTTAATCTATAAAAGTGTTATGAATAAAGAGATGTTAAAACAACTGGTTAAGGATAAAACTAAAAAACTAAACACGAGTAATAAAAAGTTAAAAGAGTTAAATAACTCTTTGGAAACTAGAATAAAAAAAGAAGTAGAAAAAGTTAAAATACAAGAGCATAAACTTTTTGAAGCAGAAAAAATGGCACAAATGGGCGATATGATAAGCAATATTGCACACCAATGGAGACAACCTTTAAATACTATCTCTATTTGTGCTTCGGGAGTAAAATTAAGCTATGAAATGCAATTAAATTCTGAAGAAGAGAGTTGTATGTATATGGATATGATTTTAAAAAATACACAAGATATGTCTCGTACTATTGATGTTTTTAGAAATTTTATTAACCAAAAAGAGGAGTACAAAGAAGTAGCTGCTCAAAAAATTCTTGAAGATGTTATAACTATTATGGGTGAGAGTTTAAAGTACAATAATATTGAAATACAGAACCAAATTGAGTCTTGTGAACCTTTGATACTTAAAACTATTCCAAAAGATTTAACGCAAGTTATTGTAAATATGCTTACCAATGCAAAAGATATATTAAAACAAAGAGAGACTAAAAACCCAAAGGTAATAATTGGCTTACAAAAAGAAAAAGAACATATTTGTATTAGTATAGAAGACAATGCAGGTGGGATAGCAAATGAGCATATAAGCAAAATTTTTGACCCATATTATACAACTAAACATAAAAGTGTTGGCACTGGTTTGGGCTTATATATTAGTCAAAAAATTGTGCATGAGAGTTTAAAGGGAAAACTTCTTGTAGAAAACACCTCTTTTGGAGCTAAGTTTACTATTGAGTTGCCGTTTGGGTTTTAATATTTAAATAGGTTATTGAAAATCTAAAGATTTCTGCCTTCTTACTTTGTGTGGACAAAGCAACCCTGTGTTTGCACTCTCTTTTGGAAAAGATTATAATCTTCTCTTCGGAAATCGAAATTTATTTCGAGAGGTCTTAAGAAGGTAAGTTATAAAAGTTGAATATTTAATTATATATCCTGACTTCATCACTTTAATATGTTCTTGTAAAGCAAAGCTTTCCGCCTTTTTCTTTTTTAGTTGTAAAAAAGAAACAAAAAAGCAACTGCCGAAATGATGAAGGAGCAAGCCCTAAGATTTTTTGATTTTATTTTGTCTGTACCAGAATTTAGTCGCTTCGCTTCGGCATCTGCGCTGCGGAACTCACAAAAATGTGCATTAAAGCACATTTCTTGCTCAAACAGTCCTCGCTGTTCCCCGAAATAAAACCAAAAAATCTTAGCTTCATCAAAGGCAGGTGTAAATTCCTAGTATTCAAACTATCTTTTAAAAATTGAGAAAAGAGAAGCTAATAATCTCATCAAATCAAAATGTAAATGTCCTTATCCCCTTTCTTCCAACATCTGCAAAAGCCGAATGTTTATTTATCTTTTCGGTAAGAGTTACAACTGTTTGAGTGTAAAAATATGCTGGGAGAATATTTTTATATGAGTTTTGTAACAAAGATATGATAAATAATAAATGAGGGTACCCGATAGGGCTTTGAAGCCGTTGGTGGTTTTCTCACAGAGAGTGCAAGCACAGGCTTACTTTGTCCACACAAAGTAAGAAAGCGGAAACCCTTGTGGTTTTCAAGAGCCTATTAAATATTTATAGTGGGTGACCCATTTGATGAAGTCAGGAAAAAATTATAAAATTCTCTTCGGAAATCGAAATTTATTTCGATTAATCTTAAGAATGAAAGTTATAAAAGTTGAGTATTTAATTATATATTTGAGTAGATTAAAGCGTAGAAAAGCCTTAAATAAATTTAAGGTTCCTAAGAAGCCATAATTTTGTACTATTTCAAAGCCCTATCATATTCCCTTTTGATGCGAAAAAATTATAAAATTCTCTTCGGAAATCGAAATTTATTTCGATCAATCTTAAGAATGTAAGTTATAAAAGTTGAGTATTTAATTATATATTTGAGACCAAAAAGTAAGAAACTGGAAACCCTTGTGGTTTTTAAGAGAGATAGTAGAAATAAATATTTTATGTATCCCTGATATGGAGCTTTGAAACGAGAAAAAACTCCTTTGAGATTTTTGAAAGTCTATACTAATCACGACATAAAGAACCTGCAAAAAGGCGAGGCTAAAGCCTCACTTTCAAGTTATTTGACACTTTTTTAATCAGTCTTCAAAATCTTTTAAGCCACCTTTTCTTATATCCTCGAAATCATCGCTGTCATTGTCATCGTCATAAAAATCATCGTAATCTACGGTAAATATTTTTGGATAGCCTAATCGTACTAATTCTTTGTCTAAATTCTCTTCTGTCAATCTATTTTTAATCTTAGCAATGATGGCTTCAATGTCGCTTTCTTTGACATCATTGGCTCTAAGTTCATAAATAATCGAATTCATAATCAACCTTTTCTTTGAAATAAATTTTTTTAGTATTCTGATATAGCTCTGTTTTCTGCTGTATCATCGTTAACCTCTACCCACTTTTACTTTTTTATTATATAAGTAGTTAAATACTAATTCACCTCCATTAAAGTTGTTTCATTTTAATAATTCTATCATTTTTTTAAAAAAAGTAAACCATTTTTTATGATTTAATTTTTTGTTTTATAAATAAATTGCTTAAAATAAACAAAACGGTTTTAATAGACAACACAGAAGCTGTCTCTTCAACGGTATGATACCCCGTAGTAGGAATTTGTAATGTTGTTCCTTGAATACTTCCATGAGACTCTTTAACAATTCTTCCAAGTTCTGTACTTCCTAAAGACAAAGGAGACAGATTATTCTCTATTCGTAACTTATTTTTTTCTTGAATATAGAGATCTTTGCATGAAAAATCAATACTGTATTGATGGCAAAAGTTTTTCAATGTTTTTAATAAAGGGGATTTAAATCGAGCATTGGCATCTCTGTTTCGCAACACTATTTGTTGAACATCGGCTTGTTCTCTTGTGTCGTAAGGACTTGTGTCTAAAACAAGCAGTTCATTGGTGGAAAGTTTATTTTTACGAAACCACTCATAAATATATCGCCATGATTTCCCAGCTTCTTCTTGTGCTGTAAAAAATGCAGTTCCTTGATACCCATTTTGATACAAATAAATAATAACTGCTGCACTAATTACGTTATCTAATTGCGCGCTTAACATATCTTTTTCATTTTTAAGTTTATCAATAAATGCAATAGGCGTTCCAGGAAGTAAGTGAGATAAGCCTTTAATTTCAAAAATTAAGTTGTTAATCTCTTCGCACATATAGGCATTGGTAATTTCTCCAATACCTAAATAGCTCCCACCCCATGGCTCATATGCTTGTACTTTTTGGTTTAAATAGCGTGAAGTTATAAGCTGAAATGTTTGTTCTGAAACAGAATTTCCTGTTAAATCGGAACGGTTTTTAGCTAAAAATGCAGCAAATTGGAACTCATTTGGTCCTGTACATACAAGCCCATGACGGTCAATGTGTGCGCTTAACATCCCATGATTTGGGTGTTTGCCTTTGGCAACAAGCAGTCCATCGTAATATTGTGTTTGTATTCCTAACTCTTCTAGTTCCCTTTTTAAATAGAGAAAAAAGGCGTGTTCTGAACCAATAACAGAAGGAATTCTAATAAGTTGTTTTAGCATATCTAAAAAAGAGACAAAATTTTTAACGGAATCTATAGCTTCTAGAGATTCTTTTTTATTTAATTTATTCATATTTACTTTTGACTTATGACGTTATCAGCTAAGAAGGCCAAATCTTCAATATTTAATTTTACAGTCGATTTAATAAGGTCTACAAAGCTTAAATTGTGTTTTAGAATCAATACTCCAGCGGCAGTATAATTGCGGTTACACTTAATTTCATTAACCACTTCATTTACTTTACCTTTAAAAATGAGTAACTCACTCTCTTTGCTGCTTGATAAATCTTCAATCATTTTAGTACTTTAATAAGAGTAGTAAGAACTACTCTTTTTCTTTTTTTAAAAGACACTCTTCATACAACTCTTCACATTTTGAGTAGCATTTGTCGTCTTCGCCATTTTTATCTTCACATTCAACTATGCATTTGTCATAAACAATATCGCACTCGTCGTTGATAAACATCTCATCATTAATTATAATATCTTCATTTGCAGGTGTACTATTCGCTTGTAACAACAAAGTAAATACAAAACATGCTGTAAATAAATACTTAAACATTCATTCTCCTATATTGACAATAAATAAAGAAACATACTCTTTTTCTAGAGTAAAACAACTTTCCAAAAAATGTTTCAAGTGTGTGTTGCTACAACGAATCAAAGCATTTTATTGGCTAAGTATTCAACCAATACCTCAATTAACATACGAATTATAAGCTAAAAGTGAAAAAAAGTATCAAAAAAAGTGTAAAAAAATATTCTTTTTACACGAAGCTCGATTTAAAGGGGTTTTGGTAAATTTATTTTTTGGTTTTTTTAGAGTTTTTACAATAAAAAAGAGAAAATAGAAGCAATATTTATTTTGTTTTCATTTTTTTCATGGCATCGGCCAATTTTGCAATATCAAAAATGTCCAATTTTAATGTTTTAACCAGTATTTGTTGAAGAGTAATATTGTTTTCTAAAGCAATTTTAGCAGCACTTTCATAGTTGTGATTGGTTCTAATTTCATGAGCAATTCTTAAAACAACATCATAAATAGGGTCAGGTAATCGGAAGGTATTAAAGCCAAACAGGTTGTTTTTCATTATAGAGTTCTTTCTTATAAAATAAAATACTATTATATTATAAAATAAAATAATATGACCATAAAAAACAAAAAAGAGAAAGAACACAAAGCTCTTTCTCTTTTTTAAACAAAAGTTTTAAATTATAAAACGCTTGATTTTATCACCATCATTTTTTCTTTTGACATCTCTTCCATACTGTTATGAATTCCGCCCATTCCAAGTCCTGATGCTTTTGCACCACCAAAAGGCATCCAATCTACTCTAAATGCTGTGTGGTCATTTACCATAACAGCAGTAGCATTGAGTCGTTTAACGCATTTTAGTGCTGTATCTAAGTTCTTAGTAAACACAGCTGCTTGAAAAGATACGTCTAAGCTGTTAGCTCTTTTTATTGCATCTTCAATGTCGCTGTATGAATAGATACAAACAACAGGTGCAAATACCTCTTTAGTAGATACTAAAGCGTCCTCTGCTGGATTTAAAATAACAGTTGGTTGAAAACAAGAGTCTGAAATTCTTTTTCCACCTGTTAAAATTTTTCCGCCTTTACTTACGGCTTCATTAACCCACTCTTCCACACGATTAACTTCGTTGTGGTTAATAAGTGGACCTACTTCTGTTTTAGGGTCCATTTGGTCGCCTACGACTAATTTAGAAGCATATGAGGCTAATTTAGAAGCAACTTCTTCGCAAATAGATTCGTGTACAAAAATTCGTTGAACAGAAACACACACTTGACCTGCGTGGTAAAAACCACCTTTTCCAATTGAAGGGATAAGCTCTTCAATATTGGTATCGGGTTCAACAATTACAGGGGCAACTCCACCGTGTTCAAGTGCCACTCGTGTGCCGTTTGCTGTTCTTGAGTTTAAATACCAACCCACACTTCCAGAACCTATAAAGGTTAAAAAATTAACTTTTGGGCTAGTTGCAAGAAGTTCACCTGCTTCTCTTCCACAAACTACTGCTTGTGCCCAACCAGTAGGAAGTCCTGCTTCTTTTAAAATTTCAATTAACCGTATAGCACTCATAGGGGTTTGAGTAGCTGGTTTAATAATAACTGAACACCCAACTGCAATTGCTGGAATAACTTGGTGAACGGCTAAGTTAAAAGGGTGGTTAAAAGCAGAAATTGCAGCAACTACTCCAATGGGTTCTTTAAATGTGTATGCCATTCGGTTTGCACTGCTTAGAGTGTGACCCATGGCTATTTCTTTACCTTCAAATGCACCTAAATGTTCAATAGCTAGTTTTACACCATTGATTGCTCTGTGAACTTCAACTTTAGAATCTATGTAGGGTTTTCCACCTTCACTTGCACATAAAAGAGTTAATTCTTCTACTTGTGAAGACATTATTTCAACTACTTTTTCTAAAATCTCTACTCGTTTGTGTTTTGGTAATGCAACCGTATGGTCTAAAAAAGTAGCACTGGCTAAATCAATAGCACTCTCTACTTCTTCTAGTGAACTAAATGGGACATTTCCAACTACTTTTCCATCAAATGGTGAGGTTACTTCTATTGTATTCATTCTTTTCCTTTTATTGTTTTCTTAATTGCTTATATCATACACTGTTTATTGGCTAATAAATCGTTTAAAATGGAGTGATTTAAAGAGTAGTCAACTGCTAAATCTATTAAGTGAACTCCCTTGCCATTTACACATTTCTCTAAAATTTGTGCAAAATCTTCGCATGAAGTTGGTCGGTGACCAGTTGCTCCATAACTTTGTGCATATTTAACAAAATCTGGGTTACCTAAATCAAGTCCAAAACTCTCAAAGCCCATTCCTGTTTGTTTCCATTTAATCATACCGTAAGCGTTGTCATTTAAAATAACAACCGTTAAGTCAAGCTTTAATCTTACCGCTGTTTCCATCTCTTGTGAGTTCATCATAAACCCACCATCACCACATACCGCTACTACTTTAGAGTCTGGGTTAACCATTTTTGCAGCCATTCCTGAAGGAAGACCTGCTCCCATAGTTGCTAATGCGTTATCGAGTAAAAGCGTATTCGGTTGTGCACATCGGTAATTTCTTGCAAACCAGATTTTATAAACACCATTGTCGAGTGTTACAATATCTTTGTCGTCAAGTGTTTGTCTTATTGTTCGTACTGCTTTTTGTGGCAAAATTGGAAATCGTGTATCTCCAAAATATTTGCTCAATCGTGTTCGTATTTCATCTGCTAATCTAATGTAATAATCAAAATCCCAATGCTCTTGTTTTGAAACAGCTGAAGTTAGACTTTCAACATTGGAAGCAATGTCTCCAATAACATCGAGTTGTGGGAAATAGGTATCATCAACTTCTGATGGGAAAAAGTTAACGTGAATTACTTTTGTTGCATCGGGAGTATTTTCCATAAAAAATGGTGGTTTTTCAATAACATCGTGCCCCACATTAATAATTAAATCCGCACGGTCAATAGCACAGTGAATAAAGTCATCTTTCGACAATGCAGCTGTACTTAAGCAAAGTTTATGATTTTCATCAATTACTCCTTTACCCATTTGAGTAGAGAAAAATGGAATGCCTGTTTCATTTACAAAATTCGTTAGTGCATCGCCAATTCTGCTTCTGTTTGCACCTGCTCCTATTAATAAAAGAGGTCGTTTTGCTTTTTCTATCATTTTAACAGCATCGCCAATAGTGGTTTTGTCTGCTTTTGGGTATCTTACTTGTTTAACAGGGTAAATGTTAAATTCTACTTCTTCTTCAGCAATATCTTCAGGAAGTTCAATATGAACAGCACCTGGTCTTTCTGTCGTAGCTAATTTAAATGCTTCTCTTACCATTGAAGGGATATTATTTCCGTTTACAACTTGTTTGGCATATTTAGTTACGGGTTTCATCATATGGACAATGTCAATAATTTGAAATCGACCTTGTTTAGATTTTTTAATTGGTTTTTGACCCGTAATCATCATCATAGGCATTCCACCTAATTGGGCATATGCTGCAGCTGTTATAAAGTTAGTAGCACCAGGTCCTAGTGTTGCTAGGCAAACGCCTACTTTTCCTGTTAATCTTCCGTAAGTTGCTGCCATAAAACCAGCACCTTGTTCATGTCGTGTTAAAATAAGTTTAATATTTGATTTTCTCATTGACTCTAAAAAGTCTAAGTTCTCCTCACCTGGAATTCCAAAAATATATTCTACGCCTTCGTTTTCTAAAGCTTTAACGAATAAATCTGAAGCTTTCATTATTTCTCCAATTTTTAATTTTCAATAGTTTCTCTAAATCTTCGTTAAATCATAATTAAAGATAAATTCTACATTGAGTTTGTAATACTAAAGCAAATGTGAACAACCCTTTAAAGAAGTCTAAAAAGGCGAGATAAGGGGCTTAAAAATGTATGAAGAAAGCTAATTATAAACTAAGGAAGTTAAAGCAGTTGGAAAGCCCTGATTTAAGCCATTTTAGAAAAGAATTATTTTTTTAGATAATCTTTTAAGGGTGTTACCTAATTACTCGAAAAATGACACTATTTTAAATACAATAGTTGGAAAATTAATATATTTTTCCAAAAAGTTGCAGGTGTATTAAGTACAAGCGTAAATCAAACTCCACTTGCATGTAGTTGTTCTGAACAAAACGGCACAAACTGTAAAATGCTTTGTTATGTTCTTTTTCTTTTAAATGAGCCAATTCATGTGTCACTATCATCTCTAAAAAAGCTTCGGGCATTTGCTTAAAAATAGAAGCTACTCTCAGTTCATTTTTACTTTTTAGTTTTCCACCTTGAACTCTTGAAATAAAAGTATGCGTTCCTAGGGCGTTATTGACTACAATTTTACTGTCATAAAGAATTTTATCCAATTGAAATTTCTTAAAATGAGTGTTTTTTTTGCCTATAACATACTCATACAAAAGCTTATCATTCGTAACGGTGTGCTTTGTGGGGTATTTGTTTTTTAAATAGAGTGTTAGCGTTTTATTCTCAATGAGTTTTGCAGCGCTCTCTTGAAGATGCGTGGGATAGTGAGCAATATAACTTAAATTTTTCATGCGGCATTTTAACATAAATAATAGAGTTGTTACAAATATTTTGCTAAACTACACCATTTTAAGGCTTAAATTTAGCCTAAGGAGTTGTTATATGGGTGTTCCTGAAAATCCTTATTTGTACTTAGCCCTGTTTTTAATTATCAGTATTTTCTTTGCATGGAAGCTTAATAAAGAGTAGGGTGTTAACTTCTGACTTTATCAAATGGGTCACGTACTATAAATGAATAATAGTTTAATATCTCTCTTGAAAAGCAGAGCTTTCCGCTTCTTTACTTTTTTACTTAAACAGTTGCAACTCTTTTGCCTGCAAGCAAGATTGCATTCGAAATTAAAAACAAATGCTCAGCTTCTGTAGATGTTGGAATATGAGGATAAGGACATTTACATTTTTTATTTGAAGAGATTATGAGCTTTTCTTGACTCAATTTATTAAAGGCTTTCCTACAATTGTTTCAGCTTCTAAACTCCTTGCAGCTTTTGCTCGAAACAAGTTTCGAGTTCCGAAATATCCCAAACGGAAACCGAAATTTATTTCGGTCGGTATACGGACATTTGCATTTTGATTTTATGAGATTATGAGCTTTTCTTGACTCAATTTAATAAAGGCTTTTCTACCGTTGTTTCAGCTTTTAAACTCCTTGCAGCTTTTGCTCGAAACAAGTTTCGAGTTCCAAAATAACCTAAACGGAAACCGAAATTTATTTCGGTCGGTATAAGGACATTTACATTTTTTATTTGAAGAGATTATGAGCTTCTCTTTGCTCAATTTATTAAAGGCTTTCCTACAATTGTTTTAGCTTCTAAACTCCTTGTAACTTTTGCTCGAGTACTGCGTTTCGAGTTCCGAAATAACCCAAACGGAAACCGAAATTTATTTCGGTCGGTATAGAGAGCCATCACTGCATAAATTGAACAAAAGGAATTTTTTTCTGCTCCTTCCTCATTTTGGCAGTTGCTTTTTTCAACAAAAAAGAAAAAGGTGGAATTAAAATGATTAAAAGTGATTAAATATTTTCTTGAATCGCTTTTAAATCTTCAATTTTTTGTAAATATTCGTTCTCTTTAGAGAGAACAAACTCAATTCTGTCTTTGTTAATTTCTAAATATTGCTCTTTAGAATATTTAATAATTTTAAACAAATAATTTCTTTTAGAAGTTAAAAAATCTTCAATCTTTTCAAACCCAAAATTGGCTTTAAATTTAGTTAAAATCTCCTCTTCTTTAGGGTAATAAATATGAAATTTAGTAGGCTCTTTTTCATATAAAAGAACCGACTCTGCAATTTGTTGTTCAAAGTGCGCCAATGTAGCTTGTGTGGTTTGAATGTAACTGTAACTCAAAGCTCCATTAAAATAAGCAAATTTTTTACGTAACGCTGAGATGTTTTCTAAAATAGCTCTGTGGTAATCTCTTAAAATATTTTCATACACTTTTGCAGCAAAGTGTCTTGTGGTTGAAAACTCAGAATCTGAAGCAATTTCTCGTTGTTTTTTAATAAGCTCATACGGTTCTTGCCATCTTTTAACTTTGTGTTTTAGCGTTCTGTACACATTTCTAAAAGCGGTATCGGAACTAAGTTGAACTTGTTTTAAATCTTTTATGGCTTTTTTAAACATTTTATCAATGGTTTGGTCATCGTAAAAAAGATGTTTATAGATGTTGTCTGAATCAATCCAATAGGTTTCATACTCTATTTTTTCATAACTTTCTTTGCCCAACATTGACTTTTTAGCTTCAAAACGAACTGCTTTTTGTTTTTTAATATTTTTATACGCTACATTTGCCATGGTTTCCATAATAGATTCTAAAGCATTGTAAATAGTAAAAAGCTCTTTAGAGTAGGTTTTATGGATGTTATCAAACTCAACTAAAATCTCATCTTGACTCTGTTTTAAGACATCGCAAAGGCTTTCATACACAGCAATAATAGTTTTATACTCTGTTATTAAAATATCACAAAAAGTGCGTAAATCTTTTTTTATTGCATACTCTTTAGCTTCAGCTGCTTGTGGTCTTATGGTGCTATTTATAAAATCCAATACTTCTTGAATATTGGATTCATCTATTAGTTTTTGGTTTTTAGTGGTATCGGTGTTTTGAATTTTAACAATTTCTTCTTTGTACGCTTTAAATTTGTCCTCAAAAAAGGCTAAATTGTCGACTTCATTTTCCCATAAATCGTGTTTAAACTCTTCAATAACTTTATCGTATTGCGTTTTTAGCAATACATCTTGGTGTAACGCTCTTCCTTCTAGGGCAAACTTAGCCGAAATAGGGGTAACTTGTGCAAAAAATTGTGAAAACTTACCTTGAATATAGTTAACAGTAGTTTGAACTTGTTCGGGGGTAAATTTGTCTTTTTGGTTTAACACACACAAAGATTTATTTTTAAAGTGGCTCATATACTCTTCTAAAATTTTGGCTTCACTTTGTTTTCCTGCATTGTCAATTAGTGTTAGCCATATAATTCCACCCACATCTCTTAAAACTCTTTTGGTAGTATCTGTGTCGCTTTGACTTTGAGAATTTAGCCCTGGGGTATCTACAAATGAAATATCTTTTAAAATATCCATAGGAGCATAGAGCGTTAAATAACGAATGTCATCCATCTCTTTTTGCCTCTGATCAGTAAAAGCAGCAATGTTTTCAATGCTGTGATACTCTTCTGCACCCGATTTATAGGTAATTTTGAGCTTATATTCTTCGCCATAATTAATAAAATTGACTTTAGAAGTTACTGGAGTAATTCCTGTTGGCAAAATATTTCGAGATAATAAGGCATTTAAAAAGGTTGATTTACCTGCTGAAAATTGACCGGTAATTGCCACTTCCATAGGGTATCTGGCTCTTCTTATTTGTTTGTCTAAAATGGTTTCAAGCTGAGTTGAGGGACTGAACTTTGGGTCGAGCAAAGCCAATTTAACTCGTTTAATATCTCCTACTAATCCTTGTTCAAATACCTCTTCTTTTTTGGCGTAGGTGGTTTTGAACTCTTTAATAAAATTGTTTAAGATACTCATAGTTTAACTCCTTTGCTCAAATTAGTGAGTTTTTTTATTTTTTCATGAAGCGATACTATCAGTTCATCTTTGTCTTTTTCATTCTCTTCAAAGGTAATAATTCGGTGTTGCAATGCTTTTTCATCTTTTATAAGTTTTTGTTCAAACACATTAAGAGGTTCTTGCAGCTCTTTAAAAAAGTTTTCTATTAAAATTTGGGAAACTATTTTGGCTTTTTCTTTAATATTTTGTTCAATGGGTTCAAACTCATTTTTTATAAATTGTTCAATATTTCGGTCAAATTCTGTTAGTTTATTGGCTTTGCTTTGATTGAGTTCGTGAAGAATTTTTTGAATTAAAACTTCATTGGATGAAGTTAAAAACCCTGTTTTAAAGTCATCTTGAAAAAAGCCTCTGGCGTCAAAATTATCATTTTTATGGCTTAAAACAAACCCAAAATCATGATATTTTTGTTCACAAACTTCACCAATATCTTGAGATTTTTTAATAAATTTATAACGATAATCTCGAATAACATCTATAATTCCATCTTTTATAGCAGTTTGAATAATGGTTTTAATTCGCGTATCTTCAGGACGTTTTTTTGTTTTTTCATAAGAGTATTTAACATCACTAAAGACTCGTTGTTTAATGATATTTTGTAAATCTAAAAGCTCATTTTTAATAAAGGTTTCTAGTGTTTCAATATAATTTTTGGCATCATTTTTATAAACAGCAATATCTTCTTTTATAACTTGAAACATTTTTTCATTGGCACTTTTTTTAGCATTAAATGCTTCTAAATCGGATTCTAATTCCTCTTTGGATTTAGAGAGTAAAATAATTTCATACTTAAGCGATTTTAGCTCTTTTTCAATGAGTTTTTTTATTTTAATTTGAGTCGATTTAACAATTAAATCTGATTTACTTGAATTTACTCCAAACAAACTCTCTTGAAGATAGTTTTCTATTTCTAAAATTCCTGTATCTTCTAAGCTAAATCCAGCATCTTTAGCCTCTTCTTCCCTTCCTGTTCTGTGTAACAGTGCCATTCTTCCTGAAATGGGAATAAATTTAATGGTGTTTAAAATATAGTCAAGTTTGCTGTCTTTATTTTGAGCTTTGAGCTGTTTTTCAATAGAAGCTTTTGTGTATTCAATAACTTCTTGCAACTCTTTTTTTGAAACCGTATCCGCACGGGTGATAACAATAAGCAGTTTAGAAATATTTTGATACAGAAGTGCATCTATAATAAACTCCACATCTTTTAGTGTGGCACTTTGAGATACATTCATTAAATGAAGCATTAAATCACATTGTGCTAAATACTCTTTTGTAATCTCTTCTCGTTGAATTACAGGGTCGTCAAGCCCTGGAGTGTCCACAATTTCAATACCATTTTGTAAAAAAGATAAATCGGAAGTTAGTTCAACATATTTAACCAAATTGCATTTTTTGCCACTTTTTTCAGCAGAGGTGTAAAGTGCTAAATCATTAATATCTACTTCTTGGCTTTGGGATTGCTCTTGAATATAAACATTTAAATCTTCTTTAAAAAGTTTTTGCGTCTCCTGCACAAACGAAGCAATGGATTCAATTTCTCCCGCACTTCGTACAATGGCATTCCACTCTTTTGTATTCCAAAAAAAGACTTTAGCTCCACTTTTAAAGCCATGTTTTACAATGGTTAAATTTGCCGTTTCAGGAACAACTGCACTTCCTAAAATCTCTTTTCCCATTAAGGCATTAAGCATAGTTGACTTACCTGCATTCATAACACCGGTAATTCCAATAGAGAATTTTTGGTCATTCATATAAGCAGTCACATCATCAAGTTCATTTTTATACTCAGTAGAGTTAAAGGTGTTTTTTAAATCATTTATTAACGTTTCCAGTTCGTGTTTGTTCTCTTGAAATGTTTTAAGAACTACTTCTGTTTTTGCAATTGGATCTTTTTCTTCTTGTGAAGAAGTAACTTCTTTGGGGTCGAAAAGTGATAGCAACTTACTAAAATTAATGGCATCTAAAATCTCTTCTTGATGTAAATATTCAAAAGAGGCATTGAGTTTTATTAAATCTTCTTTTTGCATTTTTTTGCTAATGGCATCTAAAAGTCCGTGTTGAAGTTGAGTTAATTCATCCCATGAAGTAGGGGCTTTGTCTGAAATTTGTTCGGCTAAGATTTTAAAAGAGTTTAATGCTAAAAATTTATGGCTCTCTTTTCGTGTTGGGGCTAAAATAAGCGCAGCAATCTCAAAAAAATCAGAGTGAGATTTTCGTTTACTTGTATTAAAAGAGGTTGTTTTATCGATTTGTATCCCGTGATACAGTAAAAAGTAGTTATTGGCTAAGTTCATGGTAACTCCAATCAAGTGGCTGTAAATATAAAAAGTTAATTGCCGCATATTGAGGCAATTAACTTTTTGTATGGGGTTTAATACAAAGGATTTCTCCTTTGTATTATAGTATTTTTATCGTTCTTATCTTAAAGATACTAATTTTCTTCGTAAGTAAGCGATTTTATTTTGTAGTGGTAAGTGTTTTGGGCAGTGATCTTCACACGCCATTAGTGACATACAACCAAAAACTCCGTCGTCATCACCAATTAGTTCGTAATAATCTTCTGCTGTTCTGTTGTCGTGTGGGTCAACTTCAAATCGTGCAACTCGGTTAAGTCCAACAGGACCTATGAAATCTGGACGCATAAGTTTAGTTCCACAAGAAGCTACACAAATTCCACACTCAATACATCTGTCAAGTTCAAAAGTTTGGTCAGCAATATCTGGGTCAACTTTTTCTTCGAGTTTTGAAATATCATGCACTTCATTGGTGTGAATCCATGATTCTACTCGTCTGCTCATATCGTCCATCCATTTACCCGTATTTACCGATAAATCTTTGATTAACTCAAATGCAGGCATTGGCATAAGTGTTAATTTTCCCTCAGGATAGTTAGCAATTAGCGTTCTACAAGCCAGTGTTGGTTTTCCATTAACTACCATTCCACAGCTTCCACAAATTCCAGCACGACATACAAAGTCAAACGATAAATCTGCATCTTGCTCTTCTCTTATTTTAGTTAAGGCAATAAACAGAGTCATACCTGGGGTTTCTTCTAGTTTATAATCCACAAAATGTGGTTTAGAAACAGCACTTCTTGGATCAAATTTTAGTGCTGAAATGGTTATTTCTCTACCTTTTGGTGTGCTCATTATTTATCTCCTGCTCTTTCGTTTTTCTCTTTGTAGTTCATAGGTAGATCAAAAGGCATTAACGCATGTTGAATCTCATGTCTGTCTTTTCCTTCTGCTTCCATTTTTTCAGTTACTTCATCTACTTCATTTTGTCGTTTTTCAGATAATTCATGCTCAATAATCATCCCCTTAGCTCCATATCCTCTAAACGCAGGAGGCATCTCCATTGTCATAATATCTAAAGGTTCATACGTAATTGTAGGCTCTAAATCATTTGGATTTGCCCAAGTTGTCAATGTTCTGTTTAACCAGTTAACATCGTCTCGTTTTAAGAAGTCTTCTCTGTAGTGAGCCCCTCTTGATTCAGTTCGCTCTCTTGCTCCTTTTGCTACGCATAAAGCAATTTTTAGCATTCGTGGAACTCTGTACGCTTCTTCTAACTCTGGATTTCCTGAACGTACTTTTGATTTAACGCTAATATTTTTAGTTTTTTGTAATAACTCTTTTAGTTCTTCTACGGCTTCAATCAATCGAGTACCGTCTCTAAAAATTCCTACTTTATCGTCCATAAGTTGTTTCATTCTATTTTTAATTCTAAAAATATCTTCGCTTCCGTTAAGAGCTAAAAGTTCATTTAAATAGTTATCTTGAGCATCTACAAACTTTTGAACCGTTGCTGTTGGAATGTTGACATTATTTTCAATACAGTAATCTGCAAAATAGTTTCCAACAATCATACCTGCAACTACTGTTTCAGAAACAGAGTTTCCTCCAAGACGGTTAAAGCCGTGCATATCCCAACAAGCAGCTTCTCCGCATGAAAATAATCCGCTTAAGTTTTGAGATTCACCCGTTGGTTTAGTTCTAATTCCACCCATTGAGTAGTGTTGCATTGGAAGTACCGGCGCCCAACCTTTTGGACCTTCAACTGCTGGGTCAATTCCGTTAAAAATCATACAAATTTCTTGTACGTCTCTTAAGTTTTTCTCAATATGTTCACGACCAAGAATAGAAATATCCAGCCAAATATGGTCACCATATGGAGAAGGAACACCTTTACCGTTTCTAATGTGTTCAATCATTCTTCTTGAAACAACGTCTCTTGAAGCTAACTCTTTTTTTTCTGGCTCATAATCAGGCATAAATCTATGACCATCAACATCTCTTAAGATTCCACCATCTCCTCTACACCCTTCAGTTAATAAAATCCCTGATGGCACTATTGGAGTTGGGTGAAACTGTACGGCTTCCATATTTCCTAGCGTTGCAATTCCCGTTTCAAGAGCAATTGCTGCACCTGTACCTTCACAAATAACGGCGTTTGTTGTTTGTTTAAATACTCTTCCATAACCACCTGTGGCAATACAAGTACCTTTTGCAACATAAGCTTCTAGTTCACCTGTAACTAAATCTCGTACAACTGCACCGTAGCATCTTCCATTTTCATGAATTAAGCTTAGGGCTTCTTTTCTGTCTCTTATATCAACATTAAGTTTTAACGCTTCATTGGCAACACCAAATAACATAGTGTGTCCCGTTGCGTCTGCTGTATAACAGGTTCTCCATTTTTTTGTTCCACCAAAGTCTCTTGATGTAATAAGACCGTGTCTGTCAGCATCTTCAGTAATGGTTGTTTTTTTAGCATTAATAACTGCTTCTCTTGAACCTTCTCTAACTCTTGTCCAAGGAACTCCCCAACCTGCTAATTCACGAATAGCTTTTGGAGCAGTGTGTACAAACATTCGTGCAACTTCTTGGTCGCATCCCCAATCTGATCCTTTAACGGTATCTGCAAAGTGTAAATCTTCATTATCGCCATCTGACATTTTAGAGTTACCAACACTCGCTTGCATTCCCCCTTGTGCTGCTGCACTGTGAGATCTTTTAACAGGAACTAAAGATAAAACAACCGTATTTAAGCCTTTTTTTTGCGTAGCAACTGCCGCTCTTAAACCAGCAAGTCCTCCACCAATAACCAGTGCGTCACAGTAATTAATTTTCATTATGCAATTCTCCCTGTCGTTTTATAATCAATAATAAAAGCTGTTGGCGTATATTTTTGCCCAACTGTTCCAGCTTTTGCATTGTCCATACCAATTTTCATATAAGCTGCAAGTGTTGCAAACCCTAATACTAAGAAAAATATAGTAAGAATTTTTTTCAATTTTTTCAATTTAATTCGTGAAGCTCGTGGATCTTCTCCATCAAACCAACCCCATTTAACACAAAGTCTGTATAAACCAATGGTTCCATGAAACTCTACTGCTAACAATAAAAGAATATAAAGTGGCCACATCCACTCGGACCAAACTCTGTCGGCACTTGCATAAGGACCAATGGCATCTGAGTGTGTCATGATGATATATAAGTGGACTGAACCTAAAAAGAACATTGCAAAACCAGTGAAAGCTTGTGTGAACCACAATTTCGTATCTTCGTGCTTCATATAATTAGCATGAGCTTTCATAACTTGATACTGTTTAAAGCTACCAGGAAGTTTTCTCATTCCCATTGCTGCGTGTACAATAAAAATAACAAATATACCAAAAGCAGCAATTGAGACGAGTAAAGGACTTCCTCCATCAAATATAAAGCTTGCCTCTAAAAATTTAGTCACAGAGTACATAAAATCTTTACTGATTAAAATCGAAGACACTAAAAGCATATGCCCCCACATAAAAAGACCTAGAATTAGTCCTGTCGCACTTTGGAGGTAATCCAACTTCGCAGGCATTCTACTTTTTTTTCTCTCAACTGTTTTGCCTAAATAACCTTCTATTAGGTCACTCATAGTTCATCCTTTCGTTGCATGTTTTTTAATACAGAATAATATTCAAAAATTATGTCATATAAATGTACATTATGAATATTATAGCTATAGTTAAATTTTGTAGCATAACAATAGCAAAATAATGCTTGAAAGTTAATTATAATTTTGTAAAAAATGAAGAAATATGGAGAGTGAATTAGGCTTATAAAGCCCTATTTAAAGGACTTTATAAAATTACTTTGAGCAGAAAAACTCAAGGGCAGAAGCTTAGATAAAGTGTTACTTTATAACACATTGGTTTATCGAATAAACAAAGAATCTACAGATATTTTAACTAAGTCAAAAATTCCATCAATACTTGGAATTGGAATAAAAAATAGAATAGCTGTTCCTATTCCACCCCATACAATTAATATGGCAACCAACGCAATAGCATAGGTTGAAATTCTTGAATCATCAAAGCTCTCTTCTTCAAATTGTTTGTTTTTCGGATAAAAGTACATCATAGCAATTAACTTAAAGTAGTAGTAAATGGATACAGCTGTGGCTAAAATAGCGTAAATGGCTAAATAGATATACCCAGCACTAATGGCTTCGGTAAAGACATAAAGTTTAGCAATAAACCCAATAGTTGAGGGAATCCCTGCTAATGAAAAGAGGAAAATCGTCATCATGGCTGCTAAGAATGGGCGTTCTTGTGCTAACCCTTTAAAGTCATCATAGGTTACTCGCACTTGCGTTTGGGCAATAATATGAGACACTAACCCAAATGCTCCAATTGAAGTTAATAAATATGAAAGCAGATAAAACAAAATAGAGTACGCACTTTGAATATTTTCACCAACGGCTATAAATGCTAAAAGTAAATATCCTGTATGTACAATAGAAGACGCTGCT
Source organism: Arcobacteraceae bacterium (assembly GCA_041672955.1). Taxonomy (GTDB): domain Bacteria; phylum Campylobacterota; class Campylobacteria; order Campylobacterales; family Arcobacteraceae; genus Marinarcus. The sequence goes on along the minus strand of JBAYYP010000010.1, from coordinate 21,424 downwards.
AACATTCGTTTAACTATTTGTTGCGTTAAGGCTAACCATGTTCCTAAAGTTAAAGTAAATAAAATTAAAATAGTTAATATTGGGTCCCAAAAGTTTTGCATGGAAGGAAAACTTTGTAAAAATGCTCGTAAAAAAAATGAGAAAATAGCTACTTTAAAAACAGATGCCATAAAAGCAGTTACTAAAATTGGCGCCCCTCTATAAACATCTAGAACCCAAGATTGGAAAGGGAACGCTGCAATTTTAAATATAAAGGTAAACAAAATAAGAGTAATTCCAATATATACAAGCGTTAACTCACTGTTTTCATGTGAGGTAATGTAGTTTGAAAGTTCACCTAAATGGGTAGTTCCCGTAGCTCCAAAAATTAATACTACTCCTAAAAGGTAAAAAGCCCCTACAAAAGCACCTAAAACTAAATATTTAAAAATAGCTTCAACTCTTTTGTCGTTTTCAGTATTAAAACCTACTAATATATAAACAGCAAACGAAGCAATTTCAAGAGCAATAAAGGCAGTTACGAGTTCATTGGCATTTGCTAAGAGCATCATTCCAAATAAAGAGAACATTAAAATACTAAAAAATTCACCTTTTATAAAGCTTCTTTCTTGTGCGTAGTGTTCTCCTATTAAAATAACTAACAATGTTCCTGTTATTAGTGCCATATTAAAGAAATTGGCATAGGTGTCAAAAATCAGTAAGTCATATAGGTGTTCACTATATGGAAGCAGTGAAAACGACTCTCCTGCTGGGTATATTGAAAAGGCTAATGCTAAGAGTAAAAATAAGCATGAAACCACAATATGGTTTTTAATACTGTAACGGTCATACATACTTAAAAACATTAAACACACAGCTCCTATTAAAACAATAAGAACGGGCAAGATATTAATAATTTCCATCATTTAGCTGCTCCTAGTTTTAATATATCGGTTAAATAATGGGCAACGGAAGGTTCAAATTTATCAATAAAAGGTTCTGGATAGACCCCCATTAAAAAAACTAAAATAACCCACGGTGCAAGTCCTAAAATCTCTTTTACTTTTAAATCTCTCATTTTTAGAGCAGGTCCTTCTTTTTTTTGTAAAATGGCTCGTTGAAACATCCACAACATAAATGACGCGGAAACTAAAACGGTAATGGCAGCAATGTAACCCATAACTTGGTTAAATTCAAATACACCAAATATAATTAAAAGTTCTGCAACAAACCCATTTGTTCCAGGAAGTCCAATATTTGCAAAAAGCATAATGGCAAAAATAAAGGTAAAAATAGGTGCTTGTTTTGCAATGCCGCCTAAATCTTTTATTGTCTTAATACCCGTTTGGTCATACAATACGCCAATAAGCAAGAACAATGCTCCTGTTGCAATGGCGTGAGCAATTACTAAATACAATGCCCCAATAATTCCGTACTCATTTAAAGAGAAAATCCCCGCTGCAATAAATGAAAGGTGAGAAGCTGAAGAGTACGCAAACATTCGTTTAATGTCATCTTGCATCAGTGCTGCAATTCCAAAATAGATTAGTCCAAACAATCCAATAAAGACAAACCAGCTTGAAAACTGAATGTAAATATCTGGGAAAAGAGGAATCATAAATCGTACAACTGCATAAATTCCTAGTTTTGCCATAATAGACGAAAGCAAAAATACAGCGCCCGTTGGGGCATTTTTATAGGTATCCATAATCCATGTATGAAAAGGAAAAAGTGGGATTTTAATAGCAAATGCCGTTAAAAAGCCTAAAAATAACCAAAATTTTTCTTGATATGAAAAGATGGTAATTTGTGTTAAATCAGAGTACTGAAAACTCCAAGTTCCAAACTCTTCAAAGTGTGCTACTCCTAAATACAAAATTGCAACGAACATCATAAGTGACCCAAACATTGTATATACGGTTACTTTAATAGTAGTAAATATTTTATTTCCAGTTCCAAAATTTCCAATCATTAAGAAAACGGGTAAGAGCATTACTTCCCAAAAGAAGTAAAATAAAATAATATCCAAAGACAACAATGCCCCGGTTACTCCCGTTTGAACCATAAGCATATTGATCCAATACCCTTTAGTTCTGCCATCCCATAATAAAAGATATGAAGTTGGAATTAAAATAGCAATCATCATTAAAATGGTTAATGAAAAGCCATCAACTCCAATGTAATAATTAATGCCGTAATTTAAAATCCAAGGCACGTTGGTTACAAACTGCATTTCGCTGTTTGGTTCGTAGCCTAAATATGTTTTTAATACAAGAACAAGAATGATTATTGTTGTAATAAATGCAATATTTCTGACATCTTCTACTTTGGTTGTGGAAATCATTAAGACAAAAGCCACAAACGCTGGTAGAAAAATAATAAAAGATAATATATCTGTACCCATTCTACTGTCCTATTAATGTAGTGTAAAGATATAAGAAAGCACAACTCATACCTATTAACATATATAATGCATAAAATCTTACATTTCCATTTTGTAAAAATGCAAGTTTTTTTCCAAAGTCAACAAACTCACGGCTGACTGTCATAACCATACCATCGACTATTTTTTCATCGACAACTTTGTCAAAGAAGGTACTGATTTTTTTAAGAGATTTTACAAATAGTAGATGATAGAGTTCATCAATATAAAATTTATTTCCAATTATTCCTTCTTCTGTTTCAGGAACTTCAAGATTAAACTTTGCATATTTTATATAAGCAACTAAAATACCTAAAGCAGCCACGGCAACACTTGCCGCCATTAAAATGTACTCGGTTGAGTGAGACAGAGTTAATGTAGCTGATTGTAATTGTGCCAACCATGTATCAACTTGATGCTCTCCTGCAAAAACTGCAGGAAAGTTTAAAAACCCTGCGAAAATAGCTCCAATGGCCAGCACTAAAAGTGGAAAAGAGATAGTTTTATCGGTTGACGCATAATGTACATCGTGTCCATTAGGGGCTACAAAAACAATAAAATAGAGTCTAAACATATAAAATGCAGTTAAAAATGCTGTGAAAATCCCAATACCATATAAAAGGAACTCCTCTTTTTGAAACGCTGCTGCTAAGATGGCATCTTTTGAGAAAAACCCTGAAAAAGGAGGAATCCCTGCAATAGCAATGACTCCAATTAAAAAAGTGGCTTTAACAATGGGCTGATAAACTCTGTGTTTTGCCATTTTAAAGATGTTTTGCTCATGATGAAGTGCTAAAATAACAGCCCCTGCACCCATGAAAAGCATTGCTTTAAAGAAAGCGTGTGTAAAGACGTGAAACAATCCTGATGAATAAAACCCTAACCCAACCGCAATAAACATATAGCCCAATTGACTCATGGTTGAATACGCTAGAATTTTTTTAATATCGGTTTGTCGTGTGGCAATAATTGCTGCAAAGAGTGCTGAAATGGCTCCAATGTAAGCAATAAATAGTCCAATTTCTTCAATTCCTGTATAAAGAAAATGAAATCGTGCAACCATATAAACCCCAGCGGTTACCATTGTAGCTGCGTGAATAAGAGCTGAAATTGGAGTAGGTCCTGCCATTGCATCGGGTAACCAAACATATAAAGGTACTTGTGCCGATTTTCCCATGGCCCCAATAAAGAGTAAGACCCCAGCTAGAGCTAATGTTCCCGTAGTGGCTACTCCAATATTTTCTTGCATGGAAGTAAAGTCAAGTCCTGTTTTTCCAAGTGCAAAGAAGAGAGTAACTACTCCTAAAATAAATCCTAAATCACCTACACGGTTAACAATAAAGGCTTTATTCCCAGCCATTACATTTTGTGATTCTGTGTAATAAAAAGAGATTAAAAGGTAAGAACAAACTCCAACGCCTTCCCAACCAATAAACATAATAATAGGATTGTCGGCTAAAACTAAAATAAGCATTGAGGCTAAAAAGAGGTTAAAATAAGCGAAGAACTTACCAAAACCTTCATCTTTTTTCATATAACCTACGGCATAAATATGAATTAACCATCCTACAAATGTTACAAACATTGCCATGAAAATAGCCAGTTTGTCGCCTAGAAATTTCATTTCAATATTTAAACCATTAATATTTAACCAAGTAAAAAGCGTTTGGTGAAAGGTAGTTCCCGTATCTTTTAATTCAAAAAATAGTAACAAGGTAAAAATAAATGCAATGAAAGGAGTTATAGTACCAATTAGTGCAAAAATAATTTCTGGAATAGCTTTTCTTTTAATATGGTAAAGATATAAACCGCCATTTAGTAAAGCACCTAATAAAGGGGCTAATATAATAAGAACTAAATAAGGAGTATGCATTATTCAACCTCCTGTTTAAGTTCTGTAAAGATGTCGGTATCAAGTTTTCCTTTACTTCTAAAAAGCAAAATAATAACCGATAAGAAAATAGCCGCTTCTGCAGCTGCAATGGCTACGACTATCATAGAAATTACATGTCCATCCATATTTAAATGGTATCGTGCAAAGGTGACTAAAAATAGATTTATAGCATTAAGCATTAATTCAATTGACATATAAATAACAAAAATATTTCTTCGTGAAATAACGCCAATGGCTCCAATAGAAAACAGAATCATTGAAACGGTGGCGTATCCTAGTAAGCTGGTCAATTTAACTCCTTTGCTTTTCTTTTTTTAGCCAATACTACCGAACCAATAACGGCAATTAAAATTAAAATTGAGATTAATTCTAAAGGAATAATCCAATCATTGTATAACAGAACTCCTATTTCTTTAACTCCACCAAATCCCTCTTCCACAACTGACATATCCGCTTGTGGCATTTTGGCAATGGTGTCAAGAATAAGTGCGTTTATAGGAAGCATAACAGCAATTCCTACCCCTATTAGAAAGTTTCGATTGGGTTCTTCTGGTAAATCCTCTTCATCAATATTTAAATACATTAATATGAAAAGCAGCAAGGTCATAATAGCCCCTGCATAAACAATGATTTGAACCATAAACATAAAAGAGGCACTAAGAAGTGCAAAAAGTCCACCAATTGAAATAACACAAATAAGCAGACCTAACGCAGCATAAATTGGGCTTTTGTACAGCAACATAGAAGTTGCACCCGTAATGGCAAAAAATGCCAGTGCGACAAACAAAACATCAATCATTCTTGCTCCTTTTGGACATACTCTTCGTGTGACATTAATCGTTGTTTGTCCACAACAAACTCTTCACGGCTACTTGCAACAAAACTAAAAATTCCTGTATCCATTCGAATGGCATCACAAGGACATGCTTCCACGCAATAACCACAAAATACGCACTCTAAAAGGTCAATCTTAAACTGCTTAGGTCTTTTTTCAGCTACATTGTCTAAACGCTCTTCGGCTTCAATGAAATTACATTGTGCAGGACAAGCAGTTGCACACATAAAACATGCCACGCACTTTTCACTGCCATCGTCCCATTTGGTTAATCTATGAACCCCTCTGTAACGATCCGTTATATCATTTGGTTGAACTTCTGGATATTGTCTTGTTTCAAGATTACTGTTATTTGCTAGATTTTTAATGAAGCGTTTAAAGGTAGTTTTCATTCCTCCAGCAATTGCAGGAAGATAGAGTTTGTCTTTTAAACTGTTTCCGTGTCGTTCTATAATTTTTACACCCATATTAATTTCCTAAAAAAACAATAACAATAGCTGTGATAACTATGTTTAAAAGTGCCAGAGGAAGTAAAACTTTCCATCCTAACATTTGAAGTTGGTCATATCTGAATCGTAAAAGTGTCCATCTGACCCAAATAAAGACAAAACACATCATAAAAAACTTAACTAAAAAGGTGCTTACTTGTACGGCTGCTGTTGCAATGCTTATTCCATTTTCACTTAGTCCACTTAAAAGAACATATATTAAAGCTATGGTGGTAATAGAACCCAACCCTAAAAAAACTTTAGTTAATACTCTTGTTTCTCTGGCTCGTGGGTCATTTGGATTTTTCCATCGGTTATTTTTTTGCATCCATCCAATAAAAAGCAGAGTCATAGCAGGAACTAGTAAAATTAAAACCATTAAGACATTGTCAATATTGGCTTTAAGTGTTGCTGTGTCCATCCAAGGAATATGATACCCACCAAAAAACATAGTAACAATAAATGCACACAAAGATGCCATAGCAGCAAATTCACCTACTTGAAACAGCCCAAATCTCATGGCTGAATACTCTGTATGATACCCTGCAACAATTTCAGACTCACCTTCTGAAATATCAAAAGGAGTTCGGTTTGATTCTGCAAAGGCACATATGATAAAAATTAAAGCAGCAAGGGGCTGAATTACAACTCCCCAAGAAGGCAAGAATCCAAATGCCAACTCTCCTTGAGCCGCTACCATGTCATTTAAATGAATACTTCCATATGAAATAATAATAGAAACAACGGCTAATGCCATCGAAGCTTCATAAGAAATTACTTGAGCTGTGGTTCTAATAGCACTTAATAATCCAAATTTACTATTTGAAGAATAACCCCCTAAAATAATTCCATAAGTAGAAAGCCCTGCATAGGCAAAAAACCATAAAATTCCTAAATGAATAGGAACTGCTTGCATCATGTGTGATTGCCCGTCAATAATCAAATTATCGGCAAATGGCACAACGGCAAAGGTTAGCAAAGAACAAAAAAAGACAACCGCAGGGGCAATGGTGAATAAAAATTTATATCGGATATGTGAAGGAGTAAAATCTTCTTTAAACATTAGTTTCATCATATCGGCAATACTTTGAATAAATCCACCTAATCTAAACCCGCCAATATGACATCGGTTTGGTCCGGTTCTGTCTTGAATAAAACCCGCAACTCTTCTCTCCCACCATACCAAAATAGGCGTGGTGCCAACTGCGAGTTTAACAGCCAGTAAAATGTTGACAATTATAACAATAACTGATACAAAATCCATTGTGTTCCTTTTTAAAGCATTAAGTTTATTGTGTGAATAAACTCTATTAAATCAACGGCTTTATTATCTTTATTGATTTTTGAAATAACCTCTTGTTTAATGCCATCGCAATTAATATAGGTACCTGATTTTTCCAAAAATGAAGATGTGCCAATAATAATATTGGCAAAAGTGTTAATTGAACTGTTGTGTGGCGTAAAATGAATAACTTTTTTTCCACTTAAGAGGGCGTGATTATCATCAAAATAACTGTTTTGTACAATAACAACCAAACTAGATTGTCTTAAAGCATCATTGAATTGTTTTTCATCTTCACTTATATTGAGAGCTTCAAGCGACTTTCTATTGGGCGATTTGTCATTTGTTTTTAACATATTATCTTCAAAGGTGTCATCAAAATATTGAGGTGAGTAGCCAGAAATTGTAGCTTTAACTCTATTGGCTAAGGCTTGTGTCACTTTTAACTCTTCATATGAAAGCATAGGGGATACAACTATTAAAATATTTTTTTCTTCTTTTAAACTTTTTATAACAGAGGCTTTTGCGTTATTAAATGATTCAACTTCTTTATTGCAAATAATAGAGTTTAATCGGTTTTCATTCTCTTTTTTATAACTTAATCTTCCCTCATCGCAAATAAAATGCCCATTAACGGCTTTATTAACTTTGGGTCTGAATCTAAAAATAGTATCGTCTTGATATTTTTCTTTTCTGTGGTCAACATGAATATTGCACCCTTTTGAGCATCCATTACAAATAGCTTCAAAAGTTTCCATAAACCAAACGCGTTGTTTAAATCTAAAATCTTTACTGGTTAATGCGCCAACAGGACATAAGTCAACTACATTCATAGCATAAGGGCTTTGAAGATCCATTCCAGGAAAGGTTCCAATAACACTGTGGTCAGCACGGGAGTGAACCCCTAATTCATTGGTTTTAGTAATATTTCTAAAAAACCGCACACATCGCGTACATAAAACGCAACGCTCTTGATCTAGCATAACATTTCTGCCTAAATCAACTTTTTTTAGGGCATGGTTTTTCTGAACATTAACGCGGTTAACATAAAAACCGCTGTCCATATAATAGTCTTGCAGTTTGCATTCACCCGCTTGGTCACACGTAGGGCAATCAAGTGGGTGATTAACAAGCTGAAGTTCTAAAATATCTTTTCTAACTTTTTCAATTTTTTCGCCCTTCGTTCGCACCACCATGCCTGCTTTCACAGGCGTGTCGCAAGCGATTTGTGGTCGTTTTTGTCCTTCAATTTCTACCATACACATTCTACAGTTTCCATCTTTCCCTAATGCTTGGTGATAACAAAAATGAGGAATAAGAATATTCTCTTCTAATAAAGCATCAATAAGTAAACTTCCTTTTTGTGCTTCAAACTCTTTATCATTTATTGATATTTTAACCATCTCACTCATTTTTTGCTATCTCCTTTAGTGGGCAACATAGATTTTTTATTTACCTGTATATAATTGTCGAGGTCTTGCAATTTTGTGATTTGGGTCTTGTTTTAATTCTGACCATTGAGCAATCCAACCAACTGTTCGTCCAATAACAAAAACAGGAGTAAACATCTCAATAGGAATTCGTAATGCTGTTAAAATAACACCTGAGTAAAAATCAATATTAGGATACAACCCTCTTTTAATAAAATACTCATCACTTAATGCAGCTTTTTCAACGGCTTGTGCTACATCTAAAAGTTTTGAATCTAAGTTAAGTTCAACTCTTAGTTTATCTTGTAATTTTTTAAGTGTTTCTGCTCTTGGGTCTCTGTTTTTGTAAACTCTGTGACCAAATCCCATAAGTCTAAAAGGGTCATTTTTATCTTTTGCTTTTGCAATATATGAATCAACATTTTTAACATCACCAATCATTCGAAGTTGGTCCATTACTTTTTCATTTGCTCCACCATGTGCTGATCCCCATAAAGCTGCAATTCCTGAAGCAATCGCTACATAAGGGTGAGCTTGAGTAGAACCTACATTTCTTACTGTTGTTGTAGAAGCATTTTGCTCATGGTCTGCATGAAGTGTAAAAATAGCATCTAATGCATCAACTTCAACTTGTTTAATTTCATCTTTTAAGCCATCACCTAAATTTTTCATTTTTCCACCCGGATACGCTCTTAACATATATAAGAAGTTCTCAGTGAAGTATCTGTCAACATCAGGATAAATCATTGGAATACCAATAGAGTTTCGGTATGCCATTGCAGCAATTGTTGGCATTTTTGCAACGATTCTTCGTCTCATTTCCATAAATGCTTCTTCATTTTCCATATCAATGTGCTCTTTATAAATAGTAGAAAGTGCCATAACAGCAGCGCCTAATGTTGCCATTGGGTGAGCTCCATCTGGGAAAGCTTCAAAAATTCTCATTAGTCCTTCATTAATAAAAGATCTGTGTCTAATTTCTAAATCAAAATCTTTAGATTCAGCTTCTGTGGGAAGTCTTCCTCTCATTAGTAAATGACAAACATCTAAATAAGAGTGTTTTCCTGCTAAATCTTCAATAGCATATCCTCTATATCTTAACTCACCTTTTTCACCATCAATAAAAGTTATTTTTGACTCACAACTGGCTGTTGAAGTGTATCCTGGATCAAACGTAAACATACCTGAATCTTTGTAAAAACTAGAAATATTTACAACATCTGGACCTCTTGTTCCACTTAAAATATCATACTCAAATGCTTTACCGTTTCGGTTATCTGTGAATGTCATTGTATTCTTTGCCATTTTTTTCTCCTATTTTTAAATTAAATTTTTATTTTTAAATTCAGCTATGAATTCGTCTTTGAATTTCTCTATGATACTTTTAATGATATCTTTAACCGCAGGTGCAAATACACATACCGTTTTACCATTCATAGTTTCACATACATCAAGAATTGTCTTAAGATCCTCTGCTTCTCCTTCCCCCTCTAGAATTTTTTTTAAAATCTTATCTATCCAGCTAGTTCCTTCTCTACAAGGAGTACATTGCCCACATGATTCGTGGTGGTAAAATTCAATCAAATTTTTAGCCACATCAACCATAGAAACATCATGCGGAATAATCATCATTCCTCCTGTTCCTAAAGTTGAGCCAATGTCCCACATAGATTCATAATCTAAAACTGCATTTTGTGCTTCTTCTGCTGTTAAAATTGGGCAAGAAGAACCACCAGGAATTACAGCTTTTAGTTGTTTTCCTTCTCTCATTCCACCACCAAGAGTATTAATAACGTCCATCATTTTATTACCAAATGCTAACTCATAAACACCTGGGTTTTTAACAGGCCCACTCATAGCAAACAGCATAGTTCCTGGTGATTGTTTAGTGCCATATGCGGTATACGCTTCGTAACCGTGTTTTATTATAAAAGGTACGGTTGAAATGGTTTCAACATTGTTAACCGTTGCAGGGTTATCAAAAAACCATTCACACTCTTTCCCGTGAGGTTTAAGTCGTGGGTGTCCTCGTTTACCTTCAAGGGATTCAATTAACGCTGATTTTTCTCCACATATATAGGCTCCACCACCTCTATGAACGGTAATATTAACTCTAAAATCATATTTATTCATGACTTTATCGCCAATAATTTTTGCATCATACGCTTCTTGAATGGCACCATTGAGTCTGTCAATAAACCCTTTGTACTCTCCTCTTATATAAATATAAGCATCGTGTGCGTTTATGGCATAACAACTGCAAATAATTCCTTCAATAAGTAAATGTGGGTCGTATTGAAAAATTTGTCGGTCTTTAAAAGTTCCTGGTTCTGACTCATCGCCATTGACAATTAAATAAGCAGGTCTAGGGTCATTTTTTGGCATAAGTTGCCACTTTGGACCACAATGAGCACCCCCTCCACCTTTTCCTCTTAATCCACTTAAGCACACCTCTTGCGTAACTTCATCTGGTGACATGGTAAAAAGTTTATCAAGGCTTGAGTAACGGCCATTTTTTAAAGCAACATCAAGTGTGTGAGCATTAGGAATATCAAAATTTTCACTGACAACTTTAACAGTTTTTACAAGTGTTTGATTGGCACCCATTATTTACACTCCTTAATAAGTTTTTCTAACTTTTCAACAGTTAAGTTTTCATGATACTTATTATTTAAAGCCATCATAGGAGCACCACCACAAGCACCTTGACACTCTACTTCACTTAAATGAAATTTTCCATCTTTACTGGTTTGCCCAGGCTCAATTCCAAGGCTATGTTTAACAAATTGTTTAAGCTCATTGGCACCCATAATCATGCACGAAAGAGTTTTACAAATTTCAATATGGTATGTACCTATTGGTTTTAAGTTAAACATAGTGTAAAAAGTGGCAAATTCATAAACTTGAATAGGAGATTTGCCTAATTTGTCTGCTACATAAATCATAGCATCTGGACTTACCCAACCCTCTTGTTCTTGAACTAACCATAAAGCAGGTAGCATCATTGAATCTATTTTTGGATATTTTTTAAGAGTTTCTTGATATTTTACTTCGTTCTCTTGTGTGTATTTAAATTTTCCCATTATCTGTCAAACTCCCCGGCAATAAAGTTCATACTAGCCATGGTTACAACGGCATCTGCTAACATATCGCCTTCAACTATTTTTGAAAATGCACTTAAGGCATAATAAGAAGGTGGTCTGCATTTAACTTTATACGGTGTTCCACTTCCATCGCTTACTACATAAAACCCTAACTCTCCATTGGCAGCTTCTGAGGCGCTGTAAAATTCACCTTCTGGAACTTTAATTCCTTCAAAAGTGAGTTTAAACTGATTCATTAATCCTTCAATATTTCCATACACATCCTCTTTTTTAGGCAAAACAATATTAGGAGCTATAATATTTATTTCCCCTTTTGGAAGTCGTTCCATGGCTTGTTGAATAATACGTATACTTTGTCGCATCTCTTCAAATTTACACATAAATCTGTCATAAATATCTCCATGACTTCCTAAAATAACGTCAAAATCGAAGGTGTCATAAAAATAGTAAGGATTGGTTTTTCGTAAATCGTAATTTACTCCAGAGGCTCGTAAATTTACTCCTGTAATTCCAGCACTAAGTGCGAACTCTTTGGTAATTACGCCAATATCTTGCGTTCTGTCATGAAAAATTCGGTTGTGTTCAACCAGACTTAACACTTCATCAATGCCTTTTTCAACTGATTTTAAAACATCATCTAAATCAGCAGCAAAGCCATCGTATAAATCGTGTGTTAATCCACCAATTCTTGTATACGAGTTAGTTAGCCTTGCTCCTGTTAATTTAGAGAGCAAATCATACGCTTTATCACGAGCTGAAAAAATAAACCAGAAACTTGTTAATCCACCAAGGTCTACCATATTCGCAGCATTACAAACTACGTGGTCAATAATTCTTGAAAGTTCTCCAATAATGACACGAATATATTGAGCTCGTGGAGTTATTTCAAGCCCTAACATCTCTTCTATTGTTTTACAATAACCAATATTATTTAAAATAGCACTGCAATAATTTAGTCTGTCCGTATAGGGAATAATTTGTGAGTAGTTGTGGTTTTCGCAAGATTTTTCAAACCCTCTGTGCAAATAACCAATTTCGGTTACACAAGCTTTTATAGTTTCACCCTCGAGTGCCATAAAGTTTCTAATAGTACCATGACTTGATGGGTGAGAAGGCCCAATATTAATGAGCATCAACTCACCTTGTTCTTTTTCAGTAAAGCCTTTTGAAGTCAATAACGGAGTCATTTCATCCATTAAAGATTCAGTTTCAGTACACGGTTGATGATGCGTAATAGAATAATCTTTTCGTAAAGGGTGACCCACAAACTCATGGTGATTTAAAATTCGTTTTAAATTAGGATGGTTTTTAAAAATAATTCCATATTGGTCAAAAGTTTCTCTCTCTCCCCAATTGGCTGAATAAAAAATATCGCTAACGCTGTCTATGGTTAAACTTTCATCTAAAAAAGTTTTTACACTAATAGTTTTTTTAAAACTTTCATCTCTTAAAATATAAACCAATGCAAAACGACTCTCAAGTTTGCTTGGATATTTTAAATAATCTACTGCAGTAATATCAAGAAGTAACGTAAAGTTATCTCTGTTTTTAAGGTTTATTAGAGTTTGTTTTAAAATATTTGGGGCAACAATCATATCTGGTTTAAACATCTAAATACCCCTTATACTTTTTGATTCTGTCTTTAATAATAGATTCATCTTGTGAACGCTCTTGAATTCGAATAATGGCATCTAAAACAGCTTCAGGCCGAGGAGGGCACCCTGCAATATATTCATCTACGGGAATAATAGTATCTATTCCTTGGACGGTGGTGTAGTTGTCATAAAAACCACCAGAAGATGCACAAGCACCCATGGCAATTACCCATTTAGGTTCACACATTTGATCATATATTTTTTTCAAAACAGGAGCTTGTTTGTATGAAATGGTTCCTGCAACTATCATTAAGTCAGCTTGTCGTGGAGAAAATCGCACCACTTCTGCTCCAAATCTTGATAAATCGTGCTTAGAAGCAGCAACGGACATAAACTCAATCCCACAGCAAGCCGTTCCAAATACCATTGGCCACATTGAGTATGAACGTGCCCAGTTAACTGCTTGATCTAATTTAGTAGTAACAACTGAATCCCCAAAAATTGCTTCTGCGCCTAATCCCATGAAAGTGCCTTTTTCTTATAAATATAAAGTAATCCTGCAAAGAGTAATCCCATAAAAACAAACATTTTAATTAGACCAAAATAACCCAATTCTAAAACATTAACTGCCCATGGGAACATAAATACAATTTCTACATCAAAGAGTAAAAATGAGATTGCAACCAAATAGAATTTAACCGCAAATCGAAGTTTTGTTCCACCAACTGGGTGAGATACCCCTGATTCGTATACTTTGTTTTTTTCAATATCATGTTTGTTTTGAGGCCCTAAAAATCGTGTCAGTAAAAAAATTGACACCAACGCAGCACCTACTAAAACAAAAATTACAGAAGATAACAGTAGTTCATTTGACATAAGTTTCATTCCCATTTATTTTATTATGTAAAGATTGTACTATATTTTAAAAAACAAAAGGTTTTTTTAGCAAATTAAGTATCCTAATTTTTAGTAAATGAGAAGAATAGTAATACTTTTATCCTTGATTGTACGGTCAATATTTAAAGTGTGTTGAAATATTTTTTAAGTATTTTTCAAGCATAATTGAAGGCAAAGCAATATTGAGTCTAAAGTGTTTAGAGCCATTTTCACCGAAACTAGTACCTTCATTTAGGGCAATTTTAACCTCTTTTAGTAATATATTTTTGAGTTCTTCATGTGTATAATCGTAACATTTAAAATCTAACCATAAAAGATAGGTAGCTTCAGGTTTTTTAAATTTGATTTTTGTAGAAGAAAGAAGTTCTTGAGTAAGCTTAATATTTTTTTCCAAATAGGATAAAAGTTGCTTTAACCAAAACTCTCCATGCGTGTAAGCAGCTTCTAAAGCAATGGTGCCAAAAATATTAATGCTTTGAATTTCTCGTGTTTTAACCACATCATCAAAAGCTTTTTTCATATTTTCATTTTCGCAAATGGCATAAGCACAATTCAGTCCTGCAATGTTAAAAGTTTTTCCCGCTGCATTTAAAGTGAGTGTGATATTGGAAATTTCTTTACTTAATGAAGCCATGGGAGTAAATTTTGAAAAGACCAAATCTGCATGAATTTCATCGCTTATAATAGTAATGTTATGCTCTAAACAGATATTTGCAAGTGCTTGTAACTCCTCTTTACTCCAAACACGGCCCACTGGATTATGAGGAGAACAAAGCGCAATAATCTTTGTTTTTGGAGTTATTTTAGCTTTTAAATCCTCTAAATCCATGGTGTAGTAGCCATTATCTTCTTTGAGTGGGTTGTACAGTACTTTTCTTTTATTATGAGAAATGCTGTTAAACAAAGGGAAATAAACGGGAGTTTGTACAATAACTTCATCGCCAATATTACTAAACGCTTCTAAAGCAGCACTGTATGCAGGAACTACGCCATTTAAAAAAGTAAGCCATGAAGTTTCAATTTCCCAATCGTGTTGTTGAAACATCCAATGTTTCACGCTGTTTTGAAGTTTAGGTGTAATAATACCATAGCCATAAACGCCATGTAATGCGCGTTTCATAATGGCATCGTTAATAAAAGGAGGAGTTTTAAAATCCATATCTGCCACCCATAAAGGGTTTACATCTTTTACACCAAAATAGTGTTCAAGCCCGTCGTATTTGGCACATTGGGTGTTTTCTCTTTCAATTATTTCATCGAAGTTATAAACTATTTTTTTCATATTTGCTCTCTTTTTTCTAGAACAGTAATGATATTGAAACTTAACTTTAAAATAAGAGATATATAATAGAATACGCCATATTTTATTATATTTTATTATTCAAATAATGAATCAAGGATTAAAATGACAAACGAAGAGCTTATGCAAGAAGATTTAAAATACATATTTCACCCTTGTTCTCAAATGAAAGACCACGAAACCTTACCTTTGATTCCTATAAAAAAAGGAAATGGGGCATATATTGAAGATTTTGAGGGGAACTCTTATTTAGATTGTATAAGCAGCTGGTGGGTCAATTTATTTGGGCATTGTAATCCTTATATTAACGCTAAAATTAATGAGCAACTTCAAAGCTTAGAGCATGTTATTTTTGCAGGATTTACTCATAAACCTGCCATTGATTTAGCCAAACGGCTTGTAGCGCTTACTCCAAAACCTCTAGAGAAACTCTTTTTTGCCGATAATGGTTCAAGCGCCATTGAAATTAGTCTTAAGATGGCATTTCAATATTTTAAAAACAAAGGCGAAATAAAACCTTTATTTGTCTCTTTAGAAAACTCCTATCATGGTGAAACCATGGGCGCTTTAGCTGTAAGTGATACGGGGCTTTATAAAGAGGTCTATGAAGAGATTTTAATTAAAACACTTCATGCCAAAAGCCCTGCGTTACACGCTGAAGATGAAGCATTAGAAGATATGAGGGAACTCTTGGAACGTAACTGTGGAAAAGTGTGTGCGGTGGTGGTTGAACCTTTAGTTCAGTGTGCGGGTTCCATGAAAATGTATAAACCTTCGTATTTAACAAAACTTCGAAGTGTGTGTGATGAGTTTGGAGTCTTTTTAATAGCCGATGAAATAGCCGTAGGATTTGGACGCACAGGCACCATGTTTGCCATTGAACAAGCTGGAATTTCTCCCGATTTTTTGTGTCTGTCTAAAGGAATTACAGGCGGCTATATGCCTTTATCTGTGGTGCTGTTTACTCAAGACATTTATAATGCGTTTTATTGCAATTACAATGAAGGCAAATCGTTTTTAGACTCTCACTCGTATACGGGAAACACGCTAGCTTGTGCGGTGGCTAATGCGGTGTTGGATATATTTGAGCAAGAAGATATTATAAAAAACAATCACGCAAAAATTGATTATATAAAAGAGCAAACTAAAAAATTTAAAGCCTTAAATAATGTTGCTGAGGTACGACAAACAGGGATGATTTGTGCCATTGAACTCAAAGGCTACGATGCTACAAAAAGAATAGGGCTTAAAATATTCCAAGAAGCGTTAAAGCAAGGGATATATATACGACCTTTGGGCAATGTAATTTATTTTATGCCTCCTTATATTTTTACGCAAGAAGAGCTTAAAAAGATGATTGATACTACATATAAGATTGTTCAATCATTGTAAACCTTAAGTTAGATAGAATAACCACTATTTTTAATATGGAACACACGAAGGATAATTATGAAAAAAGCTATTGCACTTTTAAAAAAACACAATTTACTTAAAATTATTGATGAAGAGTTAGATATTTATTTAGAGATTCCCCATGTTGCGTATGTTGAAGTTAAAAAACCCGATTCAAAAGCGATTTTATTTACCAATGTAGTAGATAGAAAAAACAATAAAAAATTTGATACGCCAGTGCTTATGAATGTATTTTGTAGCAAAGAAGCGGTTGAGCTTTTTATTGGCGATGGCGATAAAATTGGAGCTGAAATAGAGAGCTTACTTAAAATGAAACCACCTACAACACTAAGTGAAAAACTCTCAACCTTTGGGAAACTGTTTGCTTTAAAAAACACTATCCCTAAAAAACTAAAAGGCAAAGGTGCGTGTCAAGAAGTTATAAAGCTAGGTGCCGATGCCAAACTTTCAGAACTTCCAGTACTAACTACTTGGGAGCAAGACGGTGGTCCTTTTATTACCATGGGGCAAGTTTATACCACTTCACTAAACGGTGAGCTTAAAAACTTAGGAATGTACCGTTTACAAGTCTATGAAGACAACACCTTAGGAATGCATTGGCAAATTCATAAAGACTCTAACCACTTCTTTCATGAATATAAAAAAGCAGGAAAAAAGATGCCAATAAGTGTTGGAATTGGTGGAGACCCTATGTACATTTGGTGTGGACAAGCCCCTTTACCTATTGGAGTTTTTGAACTAATGCTTTACGGCTTTGTAAAAAATAAAAGTGCCGAGCTTGTTAAGTCTATTACCAATGATATTTATGTTCCTAAAGACAATGACTATATTATTGAAGGGTTTGTAGACCCTACAAAAATGAGAATTGAGGGACCTTTTGGTGATCATACGGGGTATTACACGTTAGATGAAGAGTACCCTTTTATGGAAGTAACTGCAATAACACATAAAAAAGAGCCTGTATTTTTAGCCACCGTTGTGGGGAAACCTCCGTTAGAAGATAAATATATGGGTCATGCAACTGAGAGAATTTTCTTACCCCTACTTAAAACCACCGCACCTGATTTAGTGGATTATTATATGCCAGAAAATGGGGTCTACCACAATCTTATTTTAGCAAAAATCAAAACCTTTTACCCAGGACACGCCACTCAAATGATGCACGCGTTTTGGGGAGTAGGGCAAATGAGTTTTGTTAAACACGCCATTTTTGTAAATGATGATGCACCCGATTTAACTAACCACGAAGCTATTATTGAACATATACTAAATAGAGTTAATGTTGAAGAGATGTTAATTTCTAAAGGGGTCATTGATGCTTTAGATCATACGAGTCCAAAATTTGCCGTTGGTGGAAAGCTAGGACTTGATTGTACGGGTGAAGAGATTAAAGAGTTGGGAATTACGCTGTTAAGCAATGAAGAACTCTTAAGTAAAATGCAAGATATTACAAGTGAAATACAAGAGTTAAAACAATATTTTACAAATACAAAAAACCCTATAACTGTTATTACGGTTGAGAAAAAACGAAATCAAAAATATTTGTTTGAAGAGTTAAAACCACTTTTTGACCATATTAAGATTTTAGTTATAGTAGACAGCAAAATCAACAGTGTAGACAATGCCTATATGCTAGTTTGGAGAGTAACAAACAACATTGATTCAAACAGAGATTTATATGTAGATGGGCACACTATATGCCTAGATGCTACGAATAAAAACAGTTTTGATAATTTCAAAAGAAGATGGCCAGATGATGTAAACTGTACAAAAGAGATCATTGATTCCTTGGTAAAAAGAGGAATTATAGAAGTCGATGAGGCGTTTGAAAAAGAGTTTAGGCTTTGTAATTAAAGTGGGGGCTACCCCGCTTTAACTCCATTCTTTCCATGAGCTTTTACATAATACATTAACGTATCTGCTCTTGTAATAGCGCAATTTTGCGTCTCTTTAGGCAACATTTGCGTTACACCAAAACTGCAGGTAATCGTTTGATCAACTTGAAAAGAAAAGGTTTCAATTTTCTCTTTTAAATGCGTAGCAACAACTGTGGCTTGTGCTAAATTAGTTTGAGGCAAGATAGCTAAAAACTCTTCTCCTCCCCAACGCCCTAGATAATCTGTTTCTCTAATAGCACTTTTAGATAAAGCGGCTAAATCTATTAAAACAGTATCGGCTAAATTGTGCCCAAATTTGTCGTTAACAAGTTTGAAGCCATCAATATCAAAAAATATAATCGACAAAGGCGTTTTATAACGAGTTGCATATAAAAGTTGCTCTTGAAAAATGGTATCAATATGACTACGGTTGTTAATTTGAGTTAATCTGTCTGTGGTAGCTGCCAAATAGAGCTTTTTTTCAGTAATTTTTCTTTTTGCAATCTCTTGTTTTAAACGATAACCATAAAGAAGAATTAAAAAAAGCCCACACAATAAAGGCACCCCTATTTTATATAATAAAGAGTAATCTATTTGTGAAGTATGAAGCACTTTAAAGTATGCATTTTCTATTTTTACAATCTCTTTTTCATCTAAGTTTTCTATTATTTTATTTAACAGTTCCACCAATAGCCTCTCATTTTTATGTGTCATATAGCGTAGATTGTATACATAGGGAGTTGTTCCTGCAATTTTTATATTGGGAAACTGATTGGATTTAATAAAATAAGTTAGCGTTGGTAAAATATCTACAACTGCAAATGCTTCACCTTTATCTAAGAGTGTTAAAGCAGCTTTACTGCTTGCTACTTCTATAAAATTAATTTGAGGAAATTGGTTTTTAATTTTCTTTGATATTTTAGAATTTTTAATTAAAAGCACATTTTTATGGCTTAAATCACTCATAGAAACACTCTTTTCTCCATTATTTTTTATAGCAATAGAAAAAGGGTATGTTTTTATATTTTGAGTAAAAATAATATTTTCATTCTCTTCACTCTTTTCATTTTCATAAGGCAACTCAAGTTTTATAGCGTGTGGCGTTTGAAGCAGTTTTTTTTGAGTCTCTTTTGAGTTAGAAAAAGATTCATAATGAAAGTTAAAAGCACTATTTTTCTGGAATAGTTCCCAAATATCAGTAGCAATTCCATAAATAAAGTTGTCGTGATAAAGATAAAAAGGTTCAAAATCCTCTCTTAAATAGAATATTTCTTCATTTTTTAAAAACTCTTTCTCTTTTTGAGAAAAAATAAGTTGTTTGGAGTTATAAACAAAATCAGTTAAATCAATTTTTTGATTTTGAGTAAATCCTAAAAGTGAGTAGACGAGAGCCAGTTCTTGAATTTTTTCAGAGTTTACATTGCCAAGAGGAATATTGTTCACAAATACCGATTCTTTAAGACTATAAGCTTCATAAATTAAAGCATCAAGAGTTTTATTTTGTGTATTGTACTTATTATATATAAGATTAACTGTTTCAGTGATATTTTCAAAAGCATATTGCCACCCTTTTAAGGAAGCTTTATGAAAATTATAGAGATCTTCAGGATTGTTTTCAAGCTCTTTTACGGAACTAAAAAGTACTCCATCATAAAAATTAAACCCATAATCTTTAGGATTAAAAAGAGTGTAAGGTATGCCTTTCATCTCTAAAGCATATGCTTCATTGGAGCTATAAGCAGCTAAAGAATCGACTCTTTTTTCAATTAAATCGTTTAAATTATAAGTGTGGCTTAATGAAGTAATTTCATTTAACTCGATACCATTGCTTCTTAACATAGCATGAATTGATACTGCTTCAACGGCATCGTCCGATAACATTATTCTTTTATTTTTTAAATCGGAGATATATTTTATATTTGAATTTTCAAGTGCCAATAAAACCAAAGGAGAGTTTTGAAAAATAGCAGCTAATGCAACGAGAGGGGCTCCTTTAATTTTATCAATAATAATAGAAGAACGCCCAACTCCATACTGCGAAACGCCATCAAGCACTTCTTTACTAATATTCAAAGAAGGAGACATCTCTTTAAAAGAGACATCTAGCCCCCGTTCTTTGTAGTACCCTTTTTCTTTAGCAATATAATATCCTGCGAATTGAAATTGGTGCAACCAAGAAAGCTGTAAAGAGACCTTTCTTAATGTTTCTTCGGCAAAAAGATTGTTTAAAAATAGAGATAAAATTAATGTATATAAAAAGGTTTTTTTCATAGGAAAATTGTACTCAAAATAGTATAAAAAGCGAGCAATTTAAGTGCTTATTATTAAGATAATTTCACTCTTGTTATTAAAATTTATAATTTCTTCATTTTAGGTGTATAAAGATAAGTTTGATTTATTCAAAAACAATTCAAGAATAGGTATAATAAAGCTCAATTTATCAATGTGGACAGTTATTAAGTAGAAATCTACGAATAAAGAAAATGTATAAATTTAAAAAAGCTCTTATTTTTAGAGTTAACAGAGGAAAAATAATCTATGATTTTAATGATTGATAACTACGACAGTTTTACGTATAACATTGTGCAATACTGTTTGGAATTGGGTGCAGATTTAAAAATTATTCGTAACGATGAGTTAAGTTTAGAAGAAATAATAGAGTTAAATCCAGAAAAAATTATAATCTCTCCTGGACCTGCTACTCCAAATGAAGCGGGGGTTTGTTTGGAAGTAATAAAATATTTTGCAGGTAAAAAACCTATTTTTGGAATTTGTTTAGGGCATCAAAGCATTGCTCAAGCCTTTGGAGCTGAAATTGTGAGTGCAAAGAATTTAATGCACGGCAAAATTTCTAAAATTGAAGTTATCGAAGAAAGCGAACTTTTTAAAGGTTTGCCAAAAGAGTTTA
>JBAYYP010000009.1:0-47683 GCA_041672955.1 Arcobacteraceae bacterium | reverse complement strand
GTTGCTATTAAAATATCGACTCCTTTTTGTATTCTCGTGCTTTGTTCTTTGGCACTAAATCCGCCAACTGCTATTGTTTGAGTAATATTTAAATACCGTGCATAGTGTGAAATATTTTTTGCTACTTGTGAAGCCAATTCTCTAGTAGGAACTACAATTAAACAACGCAATACATTTTGTTGCTCTTTTTGTTCTTGTTTTTCTTGGACTAAATTTTGGATTATAGGCAACACAAATGCAGCTGTTTTTCCTGTACCACTTTGTGCTACACCTAAAACATCTTTTTTCTTTAGTGCAATAGGGATAGCTTTTTCTTGTATGGGTGTTGGTTCTGTATAGCCTTCTTCTTGTAAGGCCTTTACAATTTCAGGCAATAATTGCAATGATTCAAATGCTTTGATGAGTTTTCCTTAATATATAATTCGTAAATTATAGCAAATTTGTTATTAGATTTTGATTGAAATTGTTTGGCGTTACTGTGAGTAATTTTTAGAATAACTGTAATATACAATGAATAACTTAAGAAGTGAGTTAGAATTAATTTAACTTAATGTATAATTTAGAATTTATTAATTACTCCAAGGTGACAATATGAAAAAGTTAGATGTAATCAGCAATAAAATCAAAAGCAATAAGCCAAACTACTTTGGCAGAGGGCATTTTGAATCGGTTATTAAAGAAAATTCTAAACAAATTTTAAAATGGTTTGAAGAGTTAATTCCTGTACAAGAGCAAATTAAAGAGCTCATTGAAATGGGATGCGAGGATTTACAAAAGAGAAATTATGTACGAATTATTACCAAGCTTTTCCCAAAAGAGTATGCACAATTTATTGCCTTAAATATTATGTTAAGAGATATTGATAGCATTTCGGCTGTGTTTAAAGGTATTTACGACACAAGAAAACAGTATGACACGTTATTAGAGCATAACAAACTTAAATATCCAGGTAAGCATCAACGCTATGTTGACTTTCATACTTATCAACAATTTGTATCTTTTTATAAAGACGATTTAATTAATCGAGCAATTAATTTTGAAATTGATAGCAGCATTGAAATTGAACCTAATCAACAATTTATTTACAATGTTCATGCTAAGAAAAAAGAAGAGCCCGTAATTATTGAAGAGGTTAATACTCCAACAATAATGGAAGAAGAAATTGAAGAAAAACAAAAACAAGAAATAGAAGAACTTCCAAAAGAGGAGTTAACCGTTGTTTCTGAAATACCTGTAAGCGAAGAAGCAAAAGTTGAAACACCAAAACCACTAAAAGAAAAAACCAACTGGATGAAAGTGCTTTTAAAAGGGGTGTAAAAAATAGAAAGAAGAGATCTCTCTTCTTTTTATCAAGCTGCCTTTTCTAAAGGTTTTGCTTTAACTTCATTTTTACCTTTGAATTCTTTTTCATCAGTAGTGGATACAATTAATTTTGCAATAACATCAGTAAGAACAGCAACACTGTGTGTTTGAGAAGCTACCATTGCATTTTGTTGAGTTTGTTGGTCAAGCTGTGAAACGGCATCATTGATTTGTTCAATTCCTAAAAGTTGCTCTTTTGAAGCTTCTTCAATATTAGAAATAAGTCCAATGGTTTGCGAAATATTTTCATTAAGATTTTTATATCCATCAATCATATTGTCCGCAATATTTTTGCCTAGATTGGCTTTAGCCGTAGCATTTTCAACTAAGCCTTTTATCTCTTTAGCAGCTTCTGCACTTCTTGAAGCTAAGTTTCGCACTTCCGCAGCAACAACAGCAAACCCTTTTCCAGCTTCTCCTGCAGTTGCGGCTTCAACGGCTGCATTTAGACTTAAAATATTAGTTTGAAATGCTATTTGGTCAATTACGGTAATAGCTTCATTAATTGCTTGAACTTGTTCATTTATTTCATCCATAGAAACATTGGTTTGATTAGCTAATTTTTCACCTTCTTTCGCAGAAGAGGTTACTAAATTTGAAAAATTTGACATTTTGGCAATATTTTCTGTATTGTGGCGAATATTGCTTGTAATTTGCTCTAAAGCAGCTGCGGTTTCCTCTAAACTTGAAGCAGCTTCATTTGAACTGGCATTGAGTTTGTCTACATTAATTAACAAAATATCAGAACTGTCATCTAATGTTAATCCATTGGTTTTATTATCTATTAACATTTCTGTAATTGAGTCTCCTAAAAGATTAACGCCGTTGGCAAGTTTTAAAAGATGTTCTTTTAAATTTTTTGAAGATATTTTATTTATATAATTATAAGAAGAGTACTCTTCTAAAATATTAAGAACATTATCAATATTGTGTTCTAGATTATCTGCCATTTTATTTAAAACATTTTTAAGTTGCATTAATGCAGGATTAGAAACATCTAAATGCAGTCGTTGACATAAATCACCACTTTCAAACTCACTTAAAACTGCAATAGTCTCTTCTATAAGTTTTCTATCCTCTTCTATTCCTTTTTTTGTTAATAAAATATTTTCATTAACCACTTTTGACATCTCACCAAACTCATCTTTTGTGCTATCTTTTAGAAGCGTAACATCATTACTTTTTCTGTTTAAGTAGGAAAAAAATGAGAGCAACCCCTCTTTAAAATGAGTTAATGATTGAATAATCATATTTGAAATCAATAAAGAGATTGCAAGAAAGATAATAATGCTCACAACTGCTAAAATAACAAGAATTTGATTAAGCCTGTTATTTGCTTCATCTTTTAATACAATAGCACTTTTATTTATTTCATCTAATTTTGCTTCTAAATGTAACCCTACTGCAACCATTTGAGAAATTATGGTTTTTAATTCGCTACTTTCACTTTCAATACCATTTTGGAACTGTGTAATTCTTGTTGGAGCAAACATATTAAAATATTGAAGATATTGTTCTGTACTTTTGATAATATCTTCACACAAATCAATATTTTTTTGGAGCGTTATCTTTTTTTTCAAAGCAAGAACTTCATTACTTAAGTGTTTAAAATCTTCAACTACTTTTTGAGCTGTTTCACTTTTAGGGGAGCGTAAAAATTGGTAGACGGAAATTCTTCCTTTAAGAACATCTTGAATAAATATATCTGTTTGTGAAGCAACAGCATTTCTTGTTATTGTAATTGAACTGTAATGTATATAAATAAAAGTTGATGCACAAATAATAAGAATAAAAAGTAGAGGGAAAAGAAGTAATTTCTTTTTAGTATTAATGCTGTTTAACATGTGTTTTCCTTTTAACATATTTTTATAATTTAATAACAAAAGTAACAATAGAGTTATTGAAATAATAATAATTATTAAAATTTCACATCAATAAAACACGATAGTGAGTCTTTAATGACAAAAATAACTCTAAATAAGCATATTTTTAGATATTACCATTTATAATAATTCACTGTAGATTTAAATTAAGTATAAGTATTACTAATAATAAATATTACTAATATTTTATTTATAAATAAATAATTAAATCTAATATTATATTTTAAGGTAATTTGTCTTACATGAAAATATATTAAAGTAATTATAACAATATGGGTATATTTTAACTATATCCTATAGGATAAAGAGTGAATGTGAATTTTTCTAATATATGTGATGAAGAAATTAATCTCTTCTACACAAGAGTGGGATATATGGAAAACATTTTAATATTGAACATATATATAAATTAGCAAAACTTTTTAAAATCAATCCTTGTGAATTACTTAAATAATCATTTTATATTTTATTTCAAAGTAAATAGTAGAGGAAAAACAAAATGAACAATACAACTAGAAAATTTCTACTTTTAGGAACACTTCTTATGGCTACAGCTGTTGGAATTGGAGCTTTTGGAGCTCATGGTTTGAAAAAAATAGTTACACAAGAGATGCTTACTATTTTTCAAACAGGAGTTCAGTATCAGTTTTACCACGCACTTGGACTTTTTGCTGTTGCTTTTATAGCCTATTTGGAAAATAATAAAAGTGTAAAAATTGCTGGTAATTTAATGTTTATAGGTACAACCATTTTCAGTGGTTCACTATATTTGCTTGTATTGCTAAATACTAAATGGTTAGGAGCAATTACTCCTATTGGAGGAGTGTTGATGATTGTTTCGTGGTTGCTTTTAGCGGGAAGCTTGTTAAAAGTGAAAAGTGAAAAGTGAAAAATGAAAAAATAAAGAAGATAAATTTAATTTAAGCTAAAGAGCATAATTTTTTTTAAGGCTTAATGCTTAACACTTAAAGCTTAAAGCTATAAAGTGTTAAACGCTCTATCTCCTGCATCGCCTAGTCCTGGGCAGATGTATTTATTTTCATCAAGAATATCATCTATTTGGGCAATATACATTTTAATATCGGGATGAGTGCTATCAACGGCATCTATACCAAAAGAAGAACCTATAATATTTAGAGACAGTATCTCTTTTGGGTTTTGCTCTTTTATGATGCTAATGGCGTCTATTAAACTTCCACCTGTTGCTACCATTGGGTCTAGAAGAATAACAATCTTATTTTCAACATTGGGAAAATGTTGATAATAGATTTTACTAACTGCTGTTTTTTCGTCTCTTTTCATGGCTAGAAAACCACTTTTACTGTTAGGTAGAAGCTCTATAATGCCATTGAGCATGGGTTCCCCCGCTCTTAAAATTGGGATTAAAACAATTTGGCTTTCATCTATAAAATTGGTTTTTAATGAACCATTCCATGTGGTAATGGTTTTTTCAAAGGTATTGCTGTTTTCTAGTGCTTGTGCACATAAAAGTTTTGCTATTTGTGAAGTGATGGCTCGAAATTCGCTAGAAGAAGTGTTGGCGTTACGCAAGTTATTGACTAAATGTTTTATTAAAGTGTTGTTGCTTTGTAATATCATCTTAAAATCCTTTATGCTATTGTAACAGATATTTTAAATATTAGGAGAAATTATGGCTAAAGTAAAAGAACATCATTTTGATATCTCTGCAAAATTAGATATGCAAGAGATGAAAAATGCAATAATCCAAACGCAAAAAGAGATAGAAACCCGATATGACTTTAAAGGAGTAACTAAAGAAGTAACCCTTAATGAAGCTGCTAAAACTATTGTGCTTATTAGTGCAACAGACAATAAAGTAGATGCCATTTATGATGTGTTAATCTCAAGAATGAACAAACGAGGTATTTCAATTAACTCCTTAGAAGAGTTAAAAAAAGAGGACTCCAGTGGAAGAAACAAAAAATACAGTTATAGAATTGTTGATACTATTGGAAAAGATGAAGCAAAAATAATTCAAACAGAAATTAAAAACTTAAAGTTAAAAGTAACTGCTGCTAATCAAGGCGATGAAATTCGAGTTACTGGAAAAAATTTAGACGATTTACAAGCGATAATGAAGCACTTAAGAAGCTTAGAATTAAAAGCTCCTTTAGTTTTTGATAATTTTCGTTAGGATTTAAAACTTATTTTAGTTGTTATCAATGGTTAAAACAGCATACATTGTTTCATCGTTGGTAATAACTTTTAAGTCCGATTTTAATCCTCGTTTGTTTCTTGTTAAATTTCCTTGAATGGTTTTAAGCGTATGCCAAAACTTTTCATTAAATGGGGTTGAGATTTTTTTAATTTTTCTGCTTTTAATGACTTCTGCAATAACAGCAATAGTATTCATATAAAATATTTTATTGGTTGCTCGTTGAATTTTATACTCTTTCATAATTATTAAATTATTTACAAAGGTTTCTTTTTCAATAGGTTCAAAAGCAGGGCTGTTTTTCACATCTTCGATTTCATTGTCTAAATGTATTATATAGTCACTTAGTTGTTTTTTCATACTATTCTCTAATAATTTCTCATAAGAAATAATAGTTTGATACATCTGTTTTGGATCAAAAGAGTCATTTCTTGCACTGGATTCAAAACTGTTTTGGTTAGAAGTTTCTTGATCGACTGTTTTTAAAATTTGGAAGGCAATATTTAAATATACATATTTATCCTCTTTCCCATCTTTAAAAGAGATTCCATGTTTGGAAATCATTGGTTTTGGACCTGCATATTTAAGTGTCATTATAATATCCTTTTGCCATAATAAATAGTTGGCATTATAATACAATATCTCTTAAGTATAACAAAGGCTTATATGAAAAACGAAATAAAAAACTTTAAAAAACAAAATCTAGTAGAGACCAAGTTTGTTCACCCTGTACGATTAACCTACACACAAAACGGAAAAAACAAAAGTTGGGAAGCAGTACAAAGCTTTGACAGTGTTTCTGTGTTGTTATATCATGAAGAGTTAAAGTCGTTTTTATTGGTTAAACAGTTCCGACCGCCTGTTTATTTAAACGATGTTACAAAAACATTTACCTATGAGTTGTGTGCGGGTATTTTAGACAAAGAAGCTTCTTTAGAGGTAATTGTTCAAGAAGAGATAGATGAAGAGTGCGGCTATAAAGTTCCACTAAAAGAAATAGAAAAAATTACCTCTTTTTACACCAATGTAGGAGTTAGTGGAGCCAAACAATATTTGTACTATGCCACTATTAATGAGAGCATGAAAAGCCATGAAGGCGGCGGAATTGGCGATGAAGAGATAGAATTGCACTTCTTAAAAGTAAATGAAGCCAAAGCGTTTATTTATGATGAAAGCAAAGTTAAAACGCCAGGATTAATGTTTGCTTTTTATTGGTTTTTTGAAAAGAAGAAAGAAGAAAAAAAGTAGAAGCAGGTGTGAAATTTTCTTCTACCTTTCTCTTTCAAACTTCTCTTTTATCTTGACAAACTTATCCCAAAACTAATACGATTAATCTCTTGATCATAATCGACTAAACTATCTCCATAACCGCTTGAAAGTTGCACAAAGGCAAAGTTGTTGAGTGAGCTAAATAGAGGAAAACTCCAATTAAGTTCAGCAAAACCTTTGTTGTTATCATTTGGTTTTAAATTGTTTCGTAAAAGCAGTTTAAAGGTGTGTTCTTTGTAAGCATATAAAATATTTATATCGCCATAACCTAAATACTCTTCAATATTAGGGTTGTCATCATCACTTTTTCTTTCTGGAACTCTTAGCCAAACTCTGGGAATAATGAAAATATTGTCTGTTTGAAAATAACCTGCTAAGTAAAAACGGTTCCACGATCTTGAATTAGTACGCTGACCATTTGATTCATGTAAAAATCCAACTTTGTAGGCTTTTAAAGAAGAAATGAAAGGAGTACTAAAAGGGACAAGTGCATATACTTCAGGTTGATAATTGGTCTCTCTAAAAGGAGAGGAGTGGGCATAAACTTGCCAAAACGATTTTTGAGTATACCCAAAATAGATAGTCTCTTTTTGACCTAATAAATCATAGGTGATTGGTTTTTTAACACTAATTTGAAAAACAGCTTCCTCTTGGTTTCTGTCATCTCTTTTTTTTATGTCATAACTAAATGGGAGTAAATAGTTCTCTTTATACGGATATAAATCGAAAGAGGAAGAAAGAATTTGTTCAATAGTGTTATTGGTTTTTTTATCATTAACGGTTTCAAAAGAGTTTTTAATATGGACTAAGCCTCTTTTAATATGGTTGGTACTCTCTTCTTTAACTGATGAAGTAGGGGTATCTTCTTTATTTTCTTCCAATAAAGAGGTTTCTAAAGAGTTTTGGGTGGCAAGTTGTTTATATAAAAGCATGGCTTCTTTGTAGTTGCCTTGTTTTTCATAATTTTGTGCTTGTTCTAAACGGTCGTCAGCCAATAAAATATATAAAAAAACTATGCAAAACGTGAAGATTTGTCTCATTTATTTCCTTTTAAAACATTATTTTAGTCAGATATTGCTTTGTTTTTGATTTTGAAATAATATAATGCTATAATCCAAAAAAATAAAATTTAAAGGCTTTTAATGCAAGTTGCACCTTCCATACTTTCAGCAGACTTTGGGCGATTAAATGAAGAAATAATTGCAATATGTGAAGGAGGGTGCGATTTGATTCATGTGGATGTAATGGATGGTCATTTTGTTCCCAATTTAACTATTGGACCCGTGGTAGTTTCAAGCGTGGCTAAAATAGCTACCAAGCCTTTAGATGTGCATTTAATGGTAGAAAATAATAGTTTTTTTATTGATCTGTTTGCACCTTTAAAGCCTTTATATATCTCCTTTCATATTGAAAATGAAGCACATCCTCATAGAATTATTCAAAAAATAAGAGCTTTGGGAATAAAGCCTGCTATTGTGTTAAACCCTCACTCAACGCCTGAGAGTATTGAGTATTTATTAGAAGATTTAGATATGGTTTTGCTAATGTCTGTTAATCCTGGTTTCGGAGGACAAAAGTTTATTCCAACTGTTATTGAAAAAGCAAAAAAACTTAAAGAACTTATTAATAAACGAAACCCTAACTGTTTAATACAAGTAGATGGTGGTGTTAATGATAAAAATATTTATGAACTAAAAAATGCTGGTGTAGATATTGTAGTTGCGGGTTCTTATGTATATGGTGCAAAAGATTATGCTCAAGCTATAAAGAGCCTTCAGGTTTAGTATGCGTGTTAAAATTTGTGGGATTACTAATTTAGAAGATGCACTCAATGCTATACAAGCTGGTGCAGATGCTTTAGGCTTTGTTTTTTATAAACCATCGCCTAGATATATAAGTGCAGAAAATGCTTTAGAAATTATAAATAGTTTGCCTCCTTTTGTTCAAACCGTTGGCTTATTTGTTAATGAAAATGAAATGTTTATTAATGAAATATGCAAAAAAACTAAAATGCAATTAGCACAAGTAATTGATGATGAAAAAAAATTAGATTTTGAAAAAATTAAAGTTAAAACCATAGAAGTTGTTCGAGTTAAAAGTAAAAGTGATATAGAACAAGTGGCCAACAGATATGTTTTAGTAGATGCCTTTGTAGATGGTTTTGGAGGTGAGGGAAAACGAGTCGCTTTAGAGTGGTTTGAAGCAGTTGATTGCTCTAAAATGATACTTGCAGGTGGATTAGAAGCTAAAAATTTAAAAGAGTTAAAAGGGTTTGACTTTTTTGCAGTAGATGTAAGCAGTGGAGTGGAAGCTCACAAAGGGAAAAAAGAGAAACAAAAAATGATAGATTTTATTAAAGCAGCCCATGAATTATAAGAAAAAAAATAAATTTGCCTTAAACGATTTGGAACTTTTAGTCAATAAACTTTGTAGACAAAAAATGCCTGTTGATGGTTTCTTAGAATTGCTTTCAAAAATAGAGAGTAATTTTTTTCAAAACCCTCAACTGGAACTTGAATTGTTGCTTTCAAATGGTTTGCCTTTGGATATTTTAGAAAATGAGGTTTTTTTAAAAACTGCCTTAACTTCAATTGAGAATCAATCTTTTTGTGTGGTTGATATTGAGACCAATGGAAGCAATATAAGATGTGGTCAGATTATTGAAATTGGTGCTGTTAAGTATAAAAATGGAAAAATTATTGAAACCTATGACTCTTTAGTGTACGCAAAAGAGATCCCCTCTTATATACAAGAAGTTACAAGTATTGTGCCTTTAATGCTAGAAGATGCGCCAAGGCTTCAAACTGTATTAGAAGAGTTTAAACTTTTTTTAGAAGACGATGTTTTTGTAGCACATGATATTAAATTTGACTATAAATTTATTTCAGACTCTTTTGAAAAATATAATTTAGGAAAACTTCAAAACAGAAAAATGTGTACTATTGAATTAGCAAAACGAACCATTGAAGCGCAACGCTATGGCTTAGATTTTCTAAAAGAGTTACTAGATATTGATAAACACCAACAGCACCGTGCATTAAATGATGCGCTTAGTACTACACATATTTTGCAACGATGTTTAAAAAACATACCTCAAGAAGTACAAACAGCAGAAGACTTGATAGGCTTTTCAAAATCGGATAATTTATTGGTGAATAATAAAAAGAGATAAGTTGCAATTAGTTGTTAGTTTATAAAACTTAACAAAAGCCCCGAAAGAGGCTTTTAGATTGTATTCAATGGATTGGGTTTTCTGTTTTGTGTGAGTTGAAATAGGGCAGATGTTTTTTCACTAAGAGTATCCATGTGTGCGTTCATATTTAAAGCAATGGACTCAAATGCCTCTTGGATTTTTTTAAATTTTTGTGGATTGTTTTTTAAATCTTCTTCAAAAAAATCAATGTGCTTTTGCATGGCTTTTTGCACCGATTTCATGATGGTTTTGAACTGTTCTTGTTGTAAAGTGAGAAATTCTAAAGTGAGTTTTCCCATATCGTTTGAACTTGTCGTATCTTCAAGTATTTCCACATCTTCTGGTCGAAGACCCAATTGGCTTAAAATATTGTTAAAAATTTTATCAATGTTGTCTTGACTCATATCAGAATAATCATAAATGGGTTCACCAATTGTAGAATGTATAAAAAGTTTACCAACAACTATACTTAAGGTTGAAAGATCCAGTTGGTCAAAAGCCACTTTAACCGCTTGAGTAAGCAAAGGGTTATTAAAAAGATGTAAGCCATGGTTTTTTTGGTCTTCAAAGGGTAAAGCACAAATTAAAGAAGTTACTCTTTGTTTTCCATAGTCTAACAATCCACTAACTGCATATAAATATGCTCTGCTGATTGCTTGAGTTTCAGTTTGCCCCTTTTCCATTTCTTCTTTAACAAAAGCTTCAAATTTAGGGGCATCCTCATAAGCATTTTCATTGGTTCTAATGCTCTCTTGATAGGCTCGTTCTACTGCAGACTCTTCTTGCCTTTTATATTTTGGATCTTCCCAAAAAGGATATTTTGAATTTTCATCTGTGTTTTCTACTTCCAACAATTTTTCTTCAAAACTGTATAACAAACCTGATGAGGCATAATAATTTGCAGTAAATAGTGCTAGTGATTGACTTTTGCCTTTTGCTATTTCGGCATCAAAAACATATTGAAACGATAATGGAACGTCATATCTTGCTGCATTACGCATTCTTCCTTCGTTGTTCTGTAAAGTTTTTTGTGTCCAATCTGTTTGATTTTGAACAGTCATTTTATTTCCTTGTTTTAAACTTTGTTAAGTATAACAAAGATCACACAAGAATAAAAGTCATATAAATATGATTATTAGTCAAAATTATAGAATTTCTTTATTTTAACTTAAAATTAAGAAATCGTTATTAATAAAGTCTTTTAAAAGTTATATTTATATACAATTTTACATTTTAGTATAAGAAAATTAAATGAAAAAAAGATTATTGGCACTGGGAAGTGCTTGTGTTTTATCCTCATCCTTGTTTGGATATGAGTATGAAATTTTAAGTGGAGACCAAATGTTAGGATCTGTTGTAGACATTGAAGATTTGAGTGTATTTAATAAACCATGCGTAAATTATTTATATTATGTAAATTTTCAACAAAGCAGTCAAATTGAAGTCTATAATGTCAATCAAACTATAGCGGTATTCCTCTTACTCGTTTAAATAAGGGGCAAGGGTTTATTTTAAATGCCTCAAGCAGTTGTAGTATTGTTGTGGATGAAACTCCTGGTACTATTATTTTTAACGGACATAATTATAATACAGTTACTTCTACTGTAACAGGGCGTATTTGGTTAGATAGAAATATGGGTGCTACGAAAGTGTGTGATAAAAAAAGAGATGAGTTTAATTCCGATGCTGAGTATGTTACTTCACAAGAGGATTGTTTTGGTGATTATTATCAATGGGGCAGAGGAATTGATGGACATGAATATAAGAATAGTATTACAACAACTATATTAAATAATGACCTTACAAGTACCAATAATGAATTTATTTTAAATAATGACTCCTTAACCTATTATGATTGGACAAGTAAAGATATTAATGGACAAATAAGAAGTGAAAATTGGTCAAAAATAGATGGAACAACAGTTTGCCCCACAGGTTTTTATGTACCTACAATCAGTGAACTTGGTGATGAAGCGATAGATTTGACGGCTTTTTTTGATACATTAAAAGTGCCTTTATCGGGGAGAAGAAATAGGTTAAGTAATGTTTTCTTTTATAAAGGAAATACAGGATATTTATGGTCAATTACTCCTTTTGATAATTATAATGTAAAGAGATTGGTTTTCGGAATGACTGGATATAACACATCAACCAATGAGAAAGCTTATGGACAACCTATAAGATGTATAAAAGATGAATAAGTTAGAGTAAAAAGCCCCCAAAGGGGCTTTTTTATGCGAGTTGTTTTGCTTCTGCAGCGTATTTTAGACCTAAGTCAAATGCTTTATTATTGATTTCATGTACTTTTTCTGGTACTTTTGAAAGCATTGTTTTTCTTAATATGTCAGTTGCAACTGTTTCACCTGTCATATAGTTTGCAATTGCAAGCGCTAGAACAGATTGAGTAATTACATTTCCAACTTCTTCTTTAGCAATAGTAATAATTGGAATTTCAAAGATTTTCCATTTTTTCTTATCTTCTTCTGTAGGGTGAACTAAATTTGGTTCAACTACAATAATTCCGCCAGGTTTTACACCT
This sequence comes from Arcobacteraceae bacterium, assembly GCA_041672955.1. GTDB lineage: Bacteria > Campylobacterota > Campylobacteria > Campylobacterales > Arcobacteraceae > Marinarcus. The sequence goes on along the minus strand of JBAYYP010000009.1, from coordinate 35,261 downwards.
TTTTTGAATTGGTTATAAGATACTTGTGCAACTGAAAGCATAAAATCTATTTCACCATCATTAGCGTATGGGTATAAAATTTCACCATCATCTAAAGTGATATCAACAACGGTTGCTCCACCTCTTACTTGTGATGTATAAGTAGAAGTTTTTAACCCATTTCCACCTGCGTTAATTTTTGCAGCTGCAAAAATTTCTCCTGCAAGAAGTACACCTTGTCCACCGACACCCGTAAATCTCATTAATGTTTTAGTCATAACGTGTCTCCTTAGAATTGAACCATAGTTTTATTTTGATGTGCTTCTTGTACTTTTTTGTACATATCTGTATATTCAGCTTTAGTAGTATCTTGTTTTAAAATACCTGTAGGAAACAGACCTTCTTGCTCTTCTGCACTCATTTTGTCAAACTTTGTTTTAGAAACAGTAATTGAGTCAATCCACTCTAAGTTTGCCATAGCTGAGTTCATTTTATTTTTTCTACCTAAGTTAACATGACAGTTAGAAAATATGTCAAAGAAAGAGTAACCGTTATGTTGAAAACCTTGAACAAATACTTTTTCTAATTTTTTAGGGTCTAACATGGTCTCTCGTGCAACAAATGTAGCACCTGCTCCAATGGCTAAGTTACATGCATCAAAAGTAGGGTCAATGTTTCCTCTTTTCATAGTAACTGTCCACATTCCTTGAGGAGTTGTAGGGCTTGTTTGTGAGTTTGTTAATCCATAAATAAAGTTATTAATAACAATATGGTTAATATCAATATTTCGTCTACAACCGTGAATTGTGTGGTTACCACCAATAGCTAAACCATCTCCATCACCTGTGATACAAAATACTTTTTTATCTGGATTGGCTAATTTAATTCCTGTTGCATAAGCAATAGTTCTACCATGTGTTGTATGTACTGTGTTACAGTTAACATAAGATGAGAATCTTCCTGAGCATCCAATTCCTGAAACAACACAAATGTCGTCCATTTTCCAACCTAATTTGTCAATGGCTCTAATAAATGCTTTTAAAATTACACCATCACCACATCCCCAACACCATAGTGTTGGCATTTTCTTCGTTCTTAAATATTCATCGTAATTAAATGCCATGTTACATTCCTTTCACTATATCAATAATTTCTAGTGGAGCAATTGGTCGACCATTTGATTTAAACAGTGTTGTAAAATCTCTTCTTCCACTTACTCTTTCAATCTCTTCAATGTATTGACCTAAGTTTAACTCAGTAACCAATACTTTTTTGAATTTATCGCATAACTCTTTAATTCGTTTAGAAGGACTTGGCCATAAAGTAATTGGTCTAAACATTCCAATTTTAATACCTTCAGCTCTTAATCTGTTAATGGCTTCTTTTGCAGAAAGTGCTACTGAACCATATGCAATAATCATAATTTCAGCATCATCTAACATATACTCTTCATTTAATTCTAATTCATCCATGTGAGCATCTACTTTTCTGAAAAGTCTTTTTAATAAGTCATCACATTTTTGCTCATCTTCAGTAGGATGTCCATTTTCATCATGGTGTAGCCCTGTAAAGTGGTATCTGTACCCTTTAAACATTGGGTTTAGAACTGCAGGTTGGTCATCTGCACACTCATATGGTTTGTATTCAGATGCTGGACCATCAAAAGTTTTTCTGTATTTAATGCCTGCTTTAACTTCATCTAATGTAGGTAAGGTTGCTTTTCCACTCATGTGACCAATTGTTTCATCTAATAAAACAAATACAGGTTGCATAAATCTATCTGCAATATTAAATGCTCTTACTGTTTCAGTATAGCACTCAGAAAGTGTTCCTGCACATAAAGTAATTGATTTATAATCTCCGTGTGTTGGTGATTTTGCTTGTAGAACATCCCCTTGAGAAACTCTAGTTGGAAGACCAGTTGATGGACCACCTCTCATAACATTTACAATTACTAAAGGAACTTCAGCAATAAACGCTAAACCAATATTTTCTGCTTTTAAAGAAATACCAGGTCCTGACGTTGCTGTTAGGGATCTTTTCCCACTCATTGATGCACCAATGGCACAACATACTCCTGCAATTTCATCTTCCATTTGAATTGCCGCACCACCTGCTTTTGGTAAAAGGTCAGATATTGTGTGCATTACTTCACTTGAAGGAGTTAATGGATACCCACCAAAAAACTCACATCCAGCATCTACTGCAGCGATTGCCGCTAAATCATTACCGGTTGAAATTATTTCTCTAGCCATTTAGTCTCCTTAAGCGCTTAGCACTCTGTAGTTATTTTTTTTGATTGCTTCAGCTCGAGCTTTTGACTCGTCTGTTAATTTTGCGAATTTAAACTCTTTTTTATCTGCAACATAAATTGCGAAATCTGGACAAGATAATTCACAGTCATTACAGCCAATACAAGCTTCGCTAGCTACGATAGAAATCATTGCACCTAAAGTTGAAGTTGGTTCTGGTTTCATTGCAAGAACACCAGAAGGACAGACAGAAACGCACACATCACATGCTTTGCATTTCGACTCATCTACCCATACAGGTGTATTTGCAGGAGCTTCCATAATTGCCATTTTTTCCCCTTAATTATTAGATAAATAGTTGAGAAGCATCTCAAATATTAATGCTATGATGATAACCTATATTCATACAGAAGTATTTAAAATTTAACTTATTTTTGATTAATATCTCTTCTTGTTACCATTTGATACAAGTAAAAAAACAGAGAGTTTAATAAAGAGTTTTAAAAAGGTAAAGGTCACAAGGTTGTTCTTTAAAGCCGATAGGACAATCATAGTTAAGTTTTCAATGTATCCATAAATGATAATAGTTATTAATATGTCAACATAAATATAATAGAGCTTCTCTTTATTTAAATAGAAAAATGACCATACTGTTTTTATTTAAATTTGCTATAATAGCAAAAAATTAATCCGTAAGGCAAGACAATTGGTACTGTATCAGCCCAAAGAGGGTTACTGTTATAACAGCGACACTCATTTTTTATACCATTTTATTTGTGAGAATTTAAAAAAATTTAAAAATATTCAAGGTGAACTGCTAGATATTGGAAGTGGAAGTGGCATTTTAGGTTTACTTGTGGCTCGTGATTACAGTAAATTGAATTTGCACCAATGTGAAGTTCAAACTACTTTTCAACAACTCTCTTTAAAAAATGCGCAAACCAATGGTATTGATACTCATATATATAAGGGTGATTTTACTCAAATAGATTTTGATAAAACCTTTGATATTTGTGTCTCAAACCCTCCTTTTTACAGTGAAAATGTAGTAAAAAGTGAAAATGAAAATATAAAAATAGCAAGATACAACGACTCTATGCCTTTAGAACAATTTATACAAAAGTGTTCAACAACACTTAAACAAAATGGGAAGCTTTTTTTCTGTTATGATGTTAAGCAACTAAATGATATTATTCTTTTTTTGAATAAATACCGATTAAATATCGAAACAATGCAGTTTATTCACTCTAAAAGAGATAAAGATGCTACTTTAGTTATGATATATGCTAGAAAAAATTCTAACTCTTTAACCACTGTAAAACCTGCTTTAATTGTTTTTGAAAATGAGAAATATACACAAGAAGTAGAAACAATTTATTCTAAAACAAAAACATACAGTATTAAAGTAGAGTTATGAGTAACATAATAAAAAAAGATGGGTTCGATTTTGTTTTTGATGCCTCTTTATGCTCTTCATGCAATGGAAATTGTTGCATAGGAGAGTCAGGCTATATTTGGATTTCAAAAGATGAAATTGAAAAATTAGCAAATTTTTTAAAACTTGATGTTCAAGAGTTTACTTTAAAATATTTGTATAAAGTAGGGTATAAATACTCTATTAAAGAGGTTGAAGCGGCTGTTGATAACTTTGCATGTGCATTTTTTGATTTAGAAAAAAAACAGTGCAGTGTCTATGAATTTCGTCCAATACAGTGTCGAACATTTCCTTTTTGGGAATATTTTAAAACAAATAAAGAAGAGGTGCAAAAAGAGTGTTTAGCCGTACAATCTATTTAATAATATTACTTCTTTTTACTGCAGTTGGGTGTACTAACAACAATAATGCTGCTTTACCTAACAATAATAAATCATTTGAAAAAGAAGATGAATATATTTTGCACGCCATTGAATATACCAATCAAGGAGAGTACGAACAAAGTCGAAATATCTATTTTGCGTTGTTTGAAAAAACTAAAAAATATGAGTATCTGCTTCGGTCATTGAGATTTTCTTTAGAAATTAAAGATTTTGAAACCACAAAAAAAGAGAGTTTTGCTAATTTAAATAAAAATGTACCCCAATATGAAGAGGTTTATCGTATTTATATTGTGGCACTAATTAATCTGTATGAATATGATGAAGCATTAAAACACTCTAAAATATTATTGAGTGAATATAACAATATTATAAATTATGAACTCATTGGCAATGTCTATTATATGAGAAAAGATTTCTATGAAGCGGCTGAATATTTTGAAAGTGCTTACAGTCAAAATGGAAATCCCAATACACTGTTGAGTTTGGTTAATATTTTATACAGCTTTATTAATGAAAAGCAAAAAGCAATCTCTTATTTAGAAACACATATTAGGCTTAAAAGTTGTGAAATTCCTATTTGCAGTAAACTTTTGTCTATTTATGAAGAGCAACAAAATATTGATGGTATTATTTCCATACTAAAACGAATGTACAATAAGTTTAAAGAGGAAGAGGATTTTACCTCAATGGTTAAAGCATATAATATGCTTATTGAGTATTTAGAGCAAAAAGATATTTATGAAGCAATTGCTTTTTTAGAGACCAATCATATAGACGATATGAAACTCATAGCTTTGTATAAACGCGCTAATGAGATTCAAAAAGCGTTAGATATGGTTAAAAATGTCTATAAATTAAATAGAAATATTGATTTACTCGCACAAATGGCTATTTTAGAGTTTGAAATTGCTCCTGATAAAAAAGTGGTATTAAAAAGTGTGATTGAAAAATTTGAAGATGTTTTAGCTGTTTTAGACAATCATATTTATCAAAACTATTTAGGATATATTTTAATAGATTATGATTTAGATGTTGAAAAAGGTTTAATGTTAGTACGAAAAGCTTTGGAAAAAGCTCCTAATAATTTAGCCTATATTGACTCTTTAGCGTGGGGATTGTACAAACAAAACAAATGTAAAGAAGCATATGTTTATATGAAAAAAATAGTTGATGCAATAGGCTTAGAAGATGAAGAGATTAAATTGCATTGGAAAAAAATACAGGAGTGTTCTAAAAAATGATTTTAGATGAAATAATAGAAATAACAAAACAAGATTTAGAAAGAAGAAAAAAAGAGTTGCCTTTAGATGTTCTAGGGCGAAGTTTAGCTGCTAATCCATATGCCCCACGAGATGTGAAACCGTATTTGCGTGCAACTAAAGAGGACCCCATTCGTATTATTGCAGAGGTTAAAAAAGCCAGTCCTTCTAAAGGAATTATTAAAGAAGATTTTGACCCTGTTGTTATCGCTCAAAGTTATAGTAACAGTGGTGCTAGTGCAATTTCTGTTTTAACAGAACCTCACTATTTTCAAGGTAATTTAGAGTATTTAACACAAATAAGACGCTATGTACCAACGCCACTTTTACGGAAAGATTTTATTGTAGATAAGTATCAAATTGTAGAAGCTTTGGTTTATGGAGCTGATTTTATTTTGCTAATTGCAAAAGCTTTAAGTACTAAAGAACTTAAAGAACTATATGAATATGCCTTGCATGTTGGTTTAGAAGTGTTAGTTGAAATTCACGATACCGAAGATTTAACAAAAGCCATGAAATGTGGTGCCAATATTATTGGAATAAACCACCGAAATCTTGATACTTTTGAAATGGATATGAATTTATGCAATAAGTTAATTCCTATGATTCCAAATGGAAAAATTATTGTAGCAGAAAGTGGAGTTTCAAATATTGAGACCATACAACGACTAAGCGCAATAGGTGCAGATGCCTTTTTAATAGGAGAGCATTTTATGAGAGTTCCTAGCATTGAAGAGGAACTTAAAAAGTTTAAAAATTGTATGTCAAACTAAAAAAAAGATAGAAGAAAAACTCTTCTACCTTCTTTTTTTTACCTTCAATTTTTTTCCTCTTCCTTCTCTTTTAAAATATTTAAAAAATTATTGTATTTTTCTATAGATTTTTCAAGTTCTGACCATTTTTGCAAATTATCAAAATTCACATAATTCTTTTGCGATACCCAAACAGCTTGAACTAAACTTTGTTGATCGTCCCAATGATAATATGCTGCTAATCTGTCTTTAACGCAATCTGTTGGAGTCAGAAGTTTTAATATTCCAAAGCTTGTGCGTAGCTCATTTATATCTTTAACACAAGCATCACCAACACCTAGTGGACCACTTGGAAACTCAATAAAGAATTTTGTATCAGGATAAGTGAAGTATTTACCTTCTTCTTTAAAACCTAAACTTTCCATAATTTTTTTTATTTTAAAAAAAGTTTCATTGTAGCGATTAACTAAATCAATATCATACGAAGTATAATCCCCTTGAGAATAAATCTCAACACATGAGCCACCTGATAATACAACATTAATATTGTTGTTTTGCAATTGCTGACATACATAACTAGCAAGTTCAGGCATGGTCATTTTATTTATTTTTATCATAATGGTTTACCTGCTCTTCTTGGTCTTTTTCTGTTTATAGCAGAAAGTTTTTCAGTAAGTTCAGAAGGATAATACTCTTTGGCTTTAAATAACAGAGCTTTTAGTTCATTTAAAAAAGCATATCTAGGATTAAAACTATAAACTATTGTTCTACCTACTTTTTGACTCACTAAAACTCCGCCAAATTCTAGTTTTTCTAGCTGCTTTTGTACGGGGTCAAGCCCAATAGTATAAAAGTTTTTTATTTGTGTTGCATAACCTGTATCAAATGCTAAAATAAATTGTAAAACTTGTTCTTTACACTTACTTCCAAAAAGAATATTTAACATTTTTAGCCTTTAACCTAATTAATATGTTTTATAACATCTATTATAGGTTTTTAATTTTATTTTGTCAAATATTTTAAATAGAGGAGCATTTTATGAGAGTTCCTAGCATTGAAGAGGAACTTAAAAAGTTTAAAAATTGTATGTCAAACTAAAAAAAAGGCAGAAGAAAAACTCTTCTACCTTTCTCTTTTCCTCTTTGGTCTTTTTTATATTTCCGAATCGAAAACCAGTTTTCGTATTTCAGTTTCACTGAGTTCTTTATTATCGCTTCTATGGTCAGGTGGATTTTTTAAAAGAAGCACTTTGTCTTTTAGTGTAAAAAGCTTATATTTAGTAAGGTTTTTAATTAATGTGTCGTTAATCATCTCTTTACTCAAGCTTCCATTATTTATCATTTTATTCATAACATTTTGTAAATTCTTCTTTGTTTTTTCAAAGTTTATCTCTTCTTGCGTTAGTGCAATGTACTCTTTATCTAAATACTCCATAACAGCAATTCCTGGGTATTTAAAGGTTTTCACTCCATTGTAAACAAACTCTTGAGCTTTAATAGAAGAGATTGCCACTCCTGTGAAAACAGATCCTTGTACGGAAATCATACCCTCTAAATTGGTTAGTGGATTGTGAGAGCAGATATAATCTTCTTTAACTAAAGAAGGAGAATATTCTAAGGAAGTAACATTGTTTCGTAAAACAATAAAACTTTTACCTACTTCTTTAGGTCCACCTTTTAAGGAAGTAACTTCATTTTTAAAAGCTAAGAAATTTCCTCCTACTTTTCTTGGAGAGCCTTCTAGAGAAACCAATTCATTGTCGCTAATATCAAAATCGCCCTCAACTTCATTAAAACTTAAAGGCAGTTTTGAAAGGTTTGCTAAACGGTCAGTTAAACGAACGTGTCCATTAACATTAACGCTGTTGTCTTCTAAAATATTATAGTTTTTAATATGATGTTTATCTAGCCATTTTGAAATATCTTGCTTATTTGTTAATGCAACTACTGGCTTATAGACATGAGCAATAACATCTTGCCCTTTATATCTCCATGTACGCTTCTCTTCATCAAAGCTGCTTTGTAAATGATTGAGTCTAAAGTCAGTTACTAAATCCCAACCAATTTCATCGGCTAGGGAGTTTAAATCTTTTAGTTTATTCCAGTAGCAAAAATAGTCTTGCCCTACCGTAATAGGTCCTCCATAAAGAGTTTCTAAACTGTTACAAGAACAATCAAAATGACCTTCAATATATTTAGGTCCCCCACGTAAAGAGGCAATTTGATTGTTTGCGCATTTAAAATACCCTTTAACCGTTCTTGGACTTCCTTTTATAGAGACCAACTCATTGTTAGAGCAATCAAAGTAGCCTAAAACTTCTTTAGGTCCATAAGAAAGGTCTCTTAATTTATTAAAAGAGCAGTCGAAATCGCCTACTTTTGAAGGAGCTCCAAATAGAGTTTCTAGTTTGTTATGAGAGCAGTTAAAATCTTTTGTAACTTGACCAGGACACCCCTCAAGAGTAACTAAACCATTATCACTAATATCAAAGTAGCCATCAACGAGTTTAAACTCTACGGGCAATCTTTTGGTTTTAAGTTTTCCTTTTAAATTGACACTGCCATAGACACTTACTTGAAAATCAGTTGAAACAGTAAAGTTATTAATAGAGTAACTATTTAACCAATTTTCAATGTCTTGAACGTTTTTCATTGTGTATAAACCTTTATTAGAACGGTATAAGTAGTACCGTTGTGCGTCAGTGATTTTATCATCTTTTATCTTATAAAAGAGCCATACTCCTTAAGTTTTAATAAAGGTAGTATTTTAGAGATTATTTAATAATGTATGAGTTTATTTATTTTTTCTTTTTCTAAAAGTACTTGTTTAACACGGGTTAAAGCTTCTGAAATCTCTTTGACAACCTCTTTATTTAAAGTTTGTTTTTCTGCCATTTCATATGTTTTAAATGCTAAGTCAATGCTGTGAAGTGTTTCGTAACAAAGAGCTAAATTGTATAAAATAACATAACTTTGTTCTTGGGTTTGTTCGTTTAAATCTTCTAGTAAAGTTTTGGCTTGCTCATATCTGTTTTGCGTTAAAAGAGTGAGTGCATTTTTAAAAAATTGTTCTTGAGTTTTTGACAGAGGAATCTCCACATCTTCTAATAAAGATACTTTTATTTGTACATAATGAGGCGCTAAGTCTTTTAAAATTTTTTGAGCAATGAGTTGCCCTAAATAGTGATTGTGTTCCTCTTTTGTGGGTAAATAATTTACATCATCGCATTGGGTAATTGAATCGGTTTGGGTGTAGGTTTGTGAGTATAAAATATTTGAACTAACAACTTCAACTGCTTTAATTTGTGTTTGAACCATATAATCATTGGTTTGGCAACGAATTAAACGAACAGGAAACCGAATGCATTCTTTGTTTTTATTATATTCCAAACAGTGCTGATAGTTTTTTTCAGATTTAAAATAAACATTTTTATGCAAAGTTGATTGCAACACTTCGCCCATTAAAAAGGTTTTAACTTGCGTTAAACCTCTAAAATCATTAATGTTATCTAAGTCAACCAAAGCAGAGTCATTGAGTTTTTTTTCTTCCAATAAAATATTTAAATCGCTTCGTTGAACTAAGGTAAAATAAGGTTTTTCATGTAAAATTAAAGAAGAGAGTTGCGATTCTATACTTGAAGCTTGTCCTATGGTGTCGTTTTTGAAATTCATAATGGCGAGTTGTTTAATGCTAGGATTATTTACTTTTGAAGCACGCAGTACATCAAGAGTAATTTTAGAAGAACATCCACTAAAAAGAAGTAAAACGCCAAAAAGAAAAAGGAGTTTTCTCATGGAGTTTTCTTTATGCTTTAAAAAGGCTTGAACCCACGCGAATCATATTTGAACCACATGAAATAGCCAGTTCAAAGTCGCTGCTCATTCCCATTGAACAATAAATGGCTCCTAAGGGTTGAAGTTCATCAAAGACCTCTTTGGTGCGTTGGAAACTTTGTTTAATGATGGCTTCCTCATTTACATGAGCGCCTATGCTCATTACGCCTTTGAGTTTAATATTGGGACACTGTTGTAAAATAGTTTTATAAATTTCAACGGCATTTTCTGGTAATACTCCCGTTTTACTCTCTTCATACGCTGAGTTAATTTGTAATAAACACGAAAGAGTTTTATTTTTAGCTTCAAGTTTTTTTTGTAACTCTAATGCCAGTTCTAATGAATCTAAACTTTGAATAAGCGTTGGGTTTAAATCTATTAAATTATTGATTTTATTGCTTTGTAAACGCCCTACAAAATGCCACTCTAAAGGCAACTCTTCTAATTCTTGACTTTTTTGTTTTAAGTCTTGAACTTTATTCTCACCAAAGGCTCTTTGACCTGATTCATATAAAATTTGAACATCTTTAGCCGTTGAATATTTGCTAATTCCAATGATTTTAACAATATGGTGATGACTTAAGCCCAATCTTGCTGCTTCGACTTGAGCAATGACTTGATTTAAATTTTTAGTTGCTTGTTCTTTATTCATAAACTATCCTTGCATGAATCGGTTAATGTCGTTAAAAATTCCCAAAAGCATTAATGCCCCTAAAATAAACCAACCAGCAATAGTTAACGCAACAAAAACTTTGTCGCTTGGTTTTTTTCTTACTAGCATTTCATAAAGATTAAACATAATATGTCCACCATCAAGTGCTGGAATAGGAAGAAGGTTTAAAACTCCTAAGTTCACTGAAATTAATGCTGTAATGGTTAAAAGTGCCACAATACTAGTTTGCGAGGCATCTGAAATAACTTTTCCAATGGTAAGAACTCCACCTACTTCGCTGCTAGGAATAACTCCTTGGATAAGTTTTTGAACCCCTTGAAAAATCATTTTAGAAGATTCAATGGTGTGATCATATGCATAACCTATGGCTTCTATTGGATTGTGATAAATGGTTACAATTTTAGGGGCAGGTGCGATTCCTATCATTCTTTTTTGAATTTTTTCTTTAAACATATTTTCAGAATCTGAAAGTTCAGGGCTAATTACAAAGGCTCGAATAATTCCTTCTCTTTTGACATAAAATTTTAAAGCACTTTGAGAAGTTCGTATATATGCCCCAATCTCATCCCATGTTTTAATATCTTTATCGTTAATTCGTACTACTTCATCATTTACTTGCAATCCAGCACTAAATGCAGGTGAATTTTCAATAACTTTTCCAATATTTGGAGCTAATGAGTTACTTCCTAATAGTGCTATGCAAAAATATAAAACGGCTGCTAATGCAAAGTTAGCAAAAGGTCCTGCAACTAAAATAACAATTCGTTGCCACGGCTTTTTGGTGTTGTATGAGTCGTTTCCAGCTTCAATAAGTGCAGGATTGGAGTCATCTTGACCTTTCATTTTCACATATCCACCTAAAGGAATAAGTGAGAGTTGCCAAAGAGTACCTTTATACTCTTTAGCAATAAGTCGTTTCCCAAACCCAATAGAAAAAGTGTGTACAGTTACTCCAAAAAATCGAGCTGCTAAAAAGTGTCCTAATTCGTGAATAAAAACTAAAACCGATAAAACCAATAAAAAAGTAATTAAACCCAAATCTTAACCTTTAAAATATTCTTTTGTATATTCATAGCCTGAATAAAGTGTTAAAGCAACTGCAATCCAAAGTAAAGAAGTTCCAAAAGGCCAATTCATAATCAAAAATCCAATTGCAATCATTTGAACAACGGTTTTAATTTTTCCAGCCATTGAAGAAGCGACATCTTTTTTTTCAGCAACGGCTAACACTCTAAGACCTGTAATAAAAAATTCACGGGATAAAATTAAAAACACCGCCCAAATACTGGCACGCTCAATTAAAATAAGCCCTAAAAAACCTGCTAACATGAGCATTTTATCGGCAAGGGGGTCTAAAATGGAACCCAGTTTTGTCATTTGGTTCCAAGTTCTTGCAATAAAGCCATCAAAAAAATCAGTAACCGAAGCAATAACGAAAATAAGCCCTGCAAAATAATCAAACCAGCTAGGATGCCACGAAGCAAACATAGGATTGGTTCTGTCAATTAAAATCCACAGCATCAAAGGAGCTAAGGCAATTCTTAAAAGAGCTAAAATATTAGGCGTATTAAGTGCTTTTTTCATTATCTAAAAGTAGTTCCGCCATCAACAATTAAGGTATGTCCTGTAATCCAAGAAGCTTCATTGCTGCATAACCAATAACAGGCATTGGCTAAATCTTCAGGTTGTCCCATTCGATTTAAAGGGGAGAGTTCTGCTGTTTTTTCTTTGACCTCTTCATAGTTTGTAAAGGCTCTTAGTGCATCAGTTTCAATAGGACCACCTGAAACGGCATTTACTCGAATACCCATTCCACCTAATTCTGTAGCTGCATATCTCACCATAGCTTCAACCGCCGCTTTATTTGTTCCATGCCCTGCATAGTTTTCTATGTAAACTAAATTTCCCGTAGAACTAAGACTGACAATAGCACCGCCACCTACTTTTTCTATACGTTTTGCAGCTTGTTGCGCGCCACATACAAAGGCATTAACAGTTGCTGTGTAGATGTTATTTAAGCCTTTGGGTTTGAGTTTCATAAATTTTCCATACCCACCTACAACGGCTCTTCCATAAATCATGGCATTAGAAATAAAATAATCAATTCGATCAAAATCTTCATCTATTTTCAGAAAAAGTTCTTTATAGTTTTCAGGTTCTAAAATATTAAACGCATAGCATCTGGCTTTAACACCGTATGTTTTTTCTAAATCAATCACCATATCAATGGCTATTTGTTCATTAGAGTTATATGTAAAAGCAATATTAACTCCTTCTTTTGCAAACCTATATGCAGTTGCTCGACCAATTCCTTTGGTAGCTCCTGTAATAACTAATGTTTTTCCTCGCATTATTTTTTTACCTCATAATTTTTTAAAATCTTTTCTAGCATTTTCATAGTTTCAGCACTAGGAGCTGTTAATGGCAATCTGTACTCTAATGTGCTTAAAAGTCCTGCTAAATACATGGCTGCTTTAATAGGAATAGGATTACTTTCACAAAACAGAGCATTGTTAATAGGGTATAACTCATTGCTAATAGCTTTGGCTGTTTTAAAATCACCCTCAAACACACTGTGTACTAATTTACTTTTTAAGTTTGGTAATAAATTTGCAGTTACAGAAATAATTCCAGAAGCACCGCTTGTTAACATAGGGAAATCAATAGCATCATCACCTGAAATAACGCAAAAATTAGGTCGTTGTGAGAGTAAGGAAATGGCTCGTTCTAAACTGCCCGTAGCTTCTTTAATGGCATAAATATTAGGCACATTATCAAAGAGTCGAATAGCAGTAGCTGCTTCTATGTCAACACCCGTTCGTCCTGGGACATTGTAAAGCATAAAAGGAATTTCAACAGAATCGGCAATGGCTTTATAGTGTTGATACAACCCTTCTTGAGAGGGCTTGTTGTAATAAGGAGCAAGAGAAAGCAACCCATCTGCACCTACTGCTTGAGCATGTTTTGCAATGTCACACGCTTCATGTGTGGCATTAGAACCAGCTCCTGCAATTACTTTAACATGAGTACCTTTACATGTGGCAACGGCTATTTCAATACACTCTTTATGTTCAGCATGGCTAAGTGTTGCACTCTCTCCCGTTGTTCCTACTGGAACAACAACATCTATTCCTTGCTCAATTTGTCTTTTAATTAAACTTTCATAACAAGCAGTGTCTACTTTTCCATTTTTAAACGGAGTAATCAATGCAGTCATCGCACCTACTATATTATTCATTTTTATCCTTTAAACTTTTACTTTATTTTTGGGTAAATTAGTGATTTTATTTTTTTTCATTATTTTTCTCTTTTTTCAAAATTACCGTTGTTGAGTTCTCTTTTTTTAAATATTTATTTGCAACATCAACTAAGTCTTGAACTTTTAGTTTTTCAATGTTGTTTTCATACTCAAAAAGAGGTTTAATATTGTCTCTGACAAAGTAACTTCCATATAAAGATGCCACACTACTAGAGCTTTCAAGTGAAAAAATAAAATCAGCTTTAGTATTGATTTTTATTTTTTCAAGTTCACTTTGTTTAATTTTTCCCTCTTTTACCTCTTCAATTAATGCTAAAATCTCTTTTTCAACTTCTTTGGCTTTAACATCAGGGTTACAAACTGCAAAGAACATAAAGACACCTGGGTCTTTTAGTTCCATATTATAAGCATAAATGGAGTTAACCATCTGTTTTTTATCTATAAGTACTTTATGCAACAAAGAGCTTTTCCCACTGCTAAAAAGTTCACTTAAAGCAGAAAGAGCAGGTTGGTCTTCGTGTTCAAAAGAAGGAATATGATACGCCATTGCCAGCATTTGAACTTGTGAATCTTTGTAAATGGTTACTCTTTTTTCTCCATCTTGTTTAGGCTCAACGGTGTGAATAGTTAAAGGAATAGGTTTTGTGTTTTTAATATTTTCAAAATGTTTTTTAGCTGAATTAAAAATAGTTTCCTCATCAATATCTCCAGAAACAATTACAATAGCATTTGAAGGTTGATAATACGTACTGTGAAAATCTCTTATATCTTCTATGGTCCAATTTTTAATATCGTTTGTAAATCCAATTGGAGTCCAGTGGTAAGGGTGGTAAATATAAGCATTATTAAAGAGTCTAAATTGTAAATATCCCGCAGGATTATTGTCTGTTCTCCAACGTCTCTCTTCTGCTACAACATCTCTTTCTGGTTGAAACTCTTCATCTTTTAGCGTTAAGTTTTGCATTAATTCTGCAAACAGCTCCAAAGATTTGTCCATATTTTGTGAACTCGATTTAATAAAATATTGTGTGTAGTCAAATGAAGTAGAAGCATTGTTTACCCCTCCAAAGCCTTTAACTGTTTCATCAAAATCACCCGCTTGTAAATTTTTAGTAGATTTAAAGTTAAGATGTTCAAGCATATGAGCAATGCCCGATTTTCCCATAACTTCGTTACGACTTCCTACTTTGTAAAAAATATCAGTTGTTACAACTTGAGTGCCATTTTTCATGGGAATAGCTACAATTTGTAAGCCATTTTCTAGGGTTTTAGTACTGTATTTTGGTAAGCTGTTGCTCATTAAGTCTCCTGTAAATAGAATGAAAAATGAAAAATGAAAAATGAAAAATATTTTAATAGATTTAATCATTGAACACTTCACTCTTTTGATAGCAAATCTGAACCAATTACTTCTTTAATGGTTTTATAACCATCTTTTTTCATAAGCTCTAAAATGCCTGTATTGATATTTCTTACCATTGAAGGACCTTCGAAAATTAAACCTGAATAGCATTGTACCAGTGAAGCTCCTGCTTTTAAACGCTTGTAGGCTTCCTTAGCATTGCTAATTCCACCAACACTTATTAAAATAGTTTTTCCGTAAAGCTCTTTGGCAATTTCTTTAAAAAGCTCATAGGATTTTTGGGCTAAAACAGCACCTGAAATGCCACCAATATCTTTTGGGTTATTTACAAGTGAATAATCCAGCGTAGTATTCGTAGCAATAATTCCACTTGCACCACTTTCTACTGCTGTTTTGCATAAATCAATAGCAACTTGAACTTCCATATCGGGAGCGATTTTTAGAAAAATAGGTTTTTGTGTTAAACTTTTTGCCATAGTAAAAAGTTCTGTAATAAATTTTTCATTTTGTAAATCACGCAAATTTGGGGTATTGGGGCTTGAAATATTAATAACTAAATAATCACTAATATCTTTAAATTTTTCAATTAAGATTTTGTAATCATTGAGTGCTTCGTCTTGTGAAGTATTTTTATTTTTTCCAATATTGGCACCCACAGGAATAGCTAAAGGAAAAACTTTAGATAAGTTTTTAGCAACAACCGCACTTCCTTCATTGTTAAAGCCCATTGCATTTTGAAGCGATTTTTCCTCTTTATGACGAAAGAGTCTGGGTTTTGGGTTTCCCTCTTGAGGTTTTGGTGTCATAGTTCCAATTTCTGTAAAACCAAATCCTAATGCCATCATAGATTGTGTTACAGTAGCATTTTTGTCAAACCCAGCTCCTAGTCCTACTGGGTTTTGGAAGGTTATTCCTAAAATTTCTTGTTGTAATTTATAATCAATAATGAAATTTTTTTTAATCATAGAGTTATTTAAAGGCGAAATATAGGGTAACATTTTTAATGAAAATTCTCCTAATGTGTGAGCCGTTTCAGGTTCAAACATAAAAAGTATTTTTTTCAATGAATCATAATTAAACAAATTTATCCCTTTTTTTAAAATTTCAGCATTTTACCTAAATTTTTTTGAAACAATCTTAATGCTATAACTTAAATGTTTCAAACGCTAAATGTTCGCAAGATTATGTAACCGTTGGTACTCTTTACAATTTTCTCGTAACTCTTTTTCACTCCCTAAACAAACAATATTTCCATCTTTAAAAACAGCAATTTTATTGGCATGTTTGATAGTACTTAATCTATGTGCAATAATAAATGTAATTTTATTTTTACTTATTTCTTCAATAACTTCTGAAATAATAGATTCACTTTCATTGTCCAAAGCTGATGTGGCTTCATCTAAAATTAAAATCTTAGGATTTTTGTACAAGGCTCTTGCAATGGCAATTCTTTGTCTTTGTCCTCCACTTAAATTTGTACCAAACTCATCTAATTTAGAGTGAATTCCTTCTGGTAATTTAGAGATAAAATCATACGCATGTGCTTGTTTTAAAACATCTATAACTTTTTGTTCATCAATTTCATTTCCGTAAGCAATATTTGAAGCAACGCTATCATTGAAAATATAGACTCTTTGTGTAACAATAGAGATGTTTTCTCGTAAGTTTTTAATATCTAAATCTTTAATATTTTTTTCATTAAATAAAATATCACCACTAAAAGCTTCGTAAAATCTTGGAATTAAATTTACAAGTGAGCTTTTCCCACCGCCACTGTCACCTATTAACGCAATAGTTTCGCCTAAAGAAGCACTTAAGCTAATGGTATTTAAAGCTACTTTATCTCCATATTTTAAAACTACATCTTTTAAAACAACACTGTTTAACTCGAGTGGAAAAGCTTCTTTTCCATTTGGAATAGTGGCTTCTAAATTTAAAATTTCATTGATTCTATCATTAGAAGCTAAGGCTTCTTGCATTTTATTATATAAAGAAGAGAGCCTTTTAATAGGAGTGTAAAGCATAAACAAAGCTGCTAAAAAAGAGAAAAAAGAACCTACTGTTAGTTGGTCATTAATTACTTGCTTTCCTCCAATAATAATTACAGCTGCAACTGCAAATGCTCCTAAAGTCTCCATTAAAGGAGAGACTAGCTCATTGGTTTTAACAGATTTCATATTAATTTCAAAATATATTTTATTGCGTTTGGCAAACTTTTCACTCTCTAATTGTTCCGTAGTATTGGCTTTAATAATTTCAACATTGTTAAAAATTTCACTTAAATGCGCGGTAATATCAGAAATAGACTCTTGCGCTTTTGAAGAGAGTTTTTTCATTCTTTTTGCTAATCGTGAAAGTGGATAAAGAGCTAAAGGCATTACAACCAGACCATAGAAAGCCAGTTCTGGACTTTGATAAATAACAATAGCAACAAGTGCAAAAATAGTTAAAATTTCTCGAATAAACTCTGCAATTTGGTTAGAAACCGCACTTTGAATTCTATTAATATCATTGGTAATTCTAGAAATTAACTCTCCACCGTGTTTTTTTTGAAAAAAGTTCATATCCAGAGTTAAGATGTGTCGTAGTAGATTGTCTCGAACAATTCTAATAATATCTTGCCCAATAAACGAGATATAGTAAGCTTGAATAAACCCACCAAAGCCTTTAGCAAAATATAGACCAACTACCACAAAAGGAAGGATTTGAAGCATCTGTTCATCTTTTGCTATAAAAATTTTATCCAATAGTGGTTGAATAACATAGGCAGTTCCACTAGAACCTCCTGCTACTAATACCATTCCAATGAAAGCCAAAATAAATTTTGGTATATAATTTTTATAATAGGGAATATACTGCTTAAAAAAGCTTTTCATTAATTAACCTTAAATGTGAGTATTAAAAAGGTATTTATTATATCAAAAACTTATAAAGTTAGGCTTTTATAAGAAAATAAAATCGTTTAAACCCAAACTCTTTTATGGTTAAATAAAACAAAATAAAGCCACTTAGCGTTGAAGCAAAAGCTAATCCTGCTGCTTCAAAAGGGAGAATAAAAAGAAGCGAAAAAATAATATTCCATAAAAGAGATTTCATGGATATTTTTGCAGCGATATACTGTTTGTTGTTAGAGTAAAGCCAAAGAGAAAAGATTTTTGATAAGCCAAAAGGCAACAATCCAATAAGGTACATGGTTAAAATAAGTGCCGTATTTTTAGAGTCTTGCTCAGTAAATTCACCTCTTTGAAAAAGAAGTTCAATAATTAACGTGTCAAAGAAGATGCCTACGAAAGTTGCCACACTCAATATGCCCAATAAAATTAAAAATGACTTTCTCATAAGGTGCAAGGCTCTTTCTTCATTGTTATTCTTTATAGCTTTAGCAATCATAGGAAAAAGAGCAATGGATGTGGCTATTGCAAATAAAGCCAAAGGAAGTTGAAAAATACGATTGGCATAGTACAAATAAGAGATATTTCCTGCAATTAAAAAAGAAGCCAACCATGTATCTAAAAAAGCAGAAACATGGCTAGTAGAAGAGCCAATGGTGGCGTTTATGAAATTTTGATAAAACTTATTAGTAGAACTCTTTTTTAGCTGTTTAAAATGAAATATTTTTAATAAGTTTTTTCGCTTTAGTGCTATTGTATGAACTAAAAGCTGCAATAACCCCCCTACTAGGACACCATAACTTAAATAATAGGTCATAGTATATTTGTCCATATTTTTTGAAAGCAGTAAGGCACCAATAAGTGCTAAGTTTAGTAAAGCTGTAGAAAATGCCGTTGTAGCAAAATGATTTTTATATTGCAACAGTGCAGCCATAAAAGTAACCACAAAAATAAGCGGTAAATAGTAAAAGTTAATTGCTACTAAAGGGGCAGCTAATGAAACCGTGGCTTCATCAAACCCAATGGCTATAACTTTTGTTATAACATGTGAAAAAAGGGTAACAACTAGAGATAAAACCAGAATAAATGCTAAAAATTGTAAAAATATAATTGAAGAGAAACGAATTTTTTGTTTACTTCTTGCGTATGCTGGAATAAATGCTTGTGTAAAAGCCCCTTCTGCAAAAATTCTTCGAAAGAGATTGGGAACTTTAAAAGCAATAAAAAAAATATCGGAATAGATATTGGCTCCTAAAACTGAAGCCATTAAAATATCTCTAAAAAAGCCTAAAACTCTTGATACTAAAATGCCACTGCTGTTGGTAAAAATAGATTTAATTAACACGAAGATCACTTTTTTTATAAATTATTATTTGAGCATTGGATTTATAAAATCCCAAATGACCTGACATTATAGTTATATTTTGCCCACTTTTTGGTAAAAGAGATTTTTCTTTGGAATAGAGTTTGATTTTAGAGTTATTAAAATGGAGGTGTCCCTTTTTGTAGATACCCGTAAGATTATGTACAATTTCGTTTTGATATTTTAAACCAAATAAATCAATACTATTTGCATCTAAATAGTATTCTTCTTTTTTCTCTTTAGTGGGATATTTTTTTAAAACATCTAATGCGGTAATCTCTTTTAAACCGAAATGTGTTTGAATTTTTTGAATATTAAGGTCATAACTTAAACCCTCTCGTAAATCTTTAGCACAATTATAGGCCCAAATAGCACGACCATTTTTCTCTTTTAAAACGGCATTGTTGCCACTTTTATACAAAACAACAATTTCTTTAAGCAGTAAAGGCTTTAGTAAAACATCGGTTTCGTATAATATTGCCATATTTTTAACTTGACTTAATTGCTCAATATCCTTTTTGGGT
Organism: Arcobacteraceae bacterium; assembly: GCA_041672955.1. Taxonomy (GTDB): domain Bacteria; phylum Campylobacterota; class Campylobacteria; order Campylobacterales; family Arcobacteraceae; genus Marinarcus. The sequence goes on along the minus strand of JBAYYP010000009.1, from coordinate 15,295 downwards.
TTTTCATATTTTTTGGTTGAGAAAAGAGCCAATATAGGTAAATGGTCTGAATATCCTACTCCTTGATGATAGCTTTTTTGAATCTCCCAGCGTTTTATTTTATTATTTTCAAGCAAATATTTAGGAGAAAAATTTTTGAAAGAGTTATTAACATAAGAGATATTCTGATGGTCAAAAAGTGCTTTAGAGACAATTATATTATCAGGAGTGTTAGGAGCATTTTGAAAAATATAGCTAAATCGTTCATGGTACGGAAGCTCCAGCCATAAGTTATAGTGAACTCTTTTATTATGTGTGTTAATATTTTCTTTAAGGATAAAATCGTTATTAGTAACAGTATTTAAGACATGATTAATACCTGTTAAATTGTAGCTGTCATTGAGTTTCTTATTATGTTTAAAGCTTAAATATTCATCATAATTTGAGTTAAAATCACCTATTAAAATATAATCTTCTTTATCAGATAAGGATTCTAAATGTTTTTGTAAGCTTAATGCGTATTGAATTCGTTTACTTTCAGCTACTCTTTTCGACCTCCAATGGTTATTAAAAAGAGTTATTTTTTTATCTTTTTCTATTTCAATAATAACTTTTTGGATAGGGCGTTCAAATTTTCCTTTTGATTGAATTGAAATAGGATGACTTTCAATAATTTTATATTTACTAATAATAGCCACCCCAATAGCAGAGGAGGGGTTTTTAATAAAATCATAATAAAGATATAAAGGGGTGAGTTTTAAAAGTAATTCCAAAGCCTCTTTGGATTCAACCTCTTGTAACGCTAAAATATCAGCATCTAAGTCGTTAATTACTTGAGCTAGATTATTGAGTTTAATGCGAAGCATCTCTTCATTCCAGTTGGTGTTGTTAGGAATAAACTCTTTGTATTCAGTTTTGTTGTGTTCTAAATCAAATAAGTTTTCAACATTATACGAAGCTACTGAAAAAGTTTTTGCAAAAAGTTGAATAGAAATAAAAAATATAACAAGCAGTTTTAACAAAATATCTCCCAAAAGTTTAGAAAAACTATTTTAGCGAAGTTCAACTTTGATTGCATACACAGTAAATATTTTATTATTTGAAAGTGTTAATATATTTGATAGGATAAAAATAGTTAGAAATATATAGCATTATTTATGAACTTGCCACCTGCAACATTACCAAGCTCATCATCACTTAATTCACCTTTTTTTGTATCTGCGTATGATTGCAAATCACTAATTGTAAAATCGTATCCTTTAGAGTTGGCAAATAAAGTTACCTTTTCAAAATCCAATCCGATAACTTTTAACTCATCTTGAAACTCTTTTTTTTCATTAACATCTGCTAGAAATTTTTCTATACTGTTTTTGCTCATTTTTTATCCTTTTAACTTTAAGCAGATATTCATAGTTCATTCTTTTAAAGATAACTAAAAATTTAAGAAATTCATACCAGGGTTTACTATTGCACCACCCGCAACTCCATCAAGCTCACCGTCGCTTAGCTCCCCTTTGTTAGTATCTATAAATGATTGTAAATCACTGCTTTTAAATTCGTACCCTTTAGAGTTTGCAAATAAGGTTATTTTTTCAATATCATTACCAATAACTTTTAATTCATCTTGAAACTCTTTTTTTTCATTAACATCTGTTAGAAATTTTTCTATATTATTATTATGGCTCATTTTATATCCTTATTTATAATTTAATTTGGTAAATAATAATTCTGACTTTTATATAGGTAAATTTTACACCATTAAAGCTTAACAGTTATTCGTTTACTTTAAGAAATTTGTCTCTTTGCTAACTCTTGAAACAGACCTTCTTGAACAATAAGTTCATCGTAAGTACCCTCTTGAACAACTCTTCCCCCATCTAAAACATAAATTTTATCGGCATTTTTAATGGTACTTAATCTGTGGGCAATTACTACTCTTGATACATTTAAACTGTCTAAACTTTCTGTTACAATCTCTTGCGTTTTGTTATCTAAAGCACTGGTTGCTTCATCGAAATAGATAATCTTAGGGTTATTAATAAGTGACCTAGCAATAAGAAGTCTTTGTCTTTGTCCCCCTGAAAGGGTTGTTCCCCCATCTGAAATAACGGTGTGCATTCCCATGGGCATTTGTTTAATATCTTCATCAAAACCAGCTTTAATAGCAGCCGTCCAAGCATCTTTTATTGTTTTATTACTTGACCCTACAATATTACTAAATATATCTCCAGGCATTAGTCTTCCGTTTTGCAATACAACGCCTAGCTGCGACCTTACTGCTCTTATATCTATCTCTTGTATATTTTGATTATCATAAAAAACATTACCTTCATTGGGAGTTTCAAAACCTAATAATAGTCGTAATAAGGTTGACTTACCACTTCCACTTGAACCTACAATGGCTATAAACTCTTTACTTTTTATATTTATATTTATATTGGTTAAAATATTTTTTCCCTCAGGCGTATATTTAAATGATAAATTTTTAATCTCTATATTTCCAGCTAATATTCCTGGGTTTTTGTTCTCTTCTTGCGTTTCTGGTATGGCTTCAAGGATAGGTTTCACCCTTTCATATATTGGTTTTATACTAAGAATAGTCATAAAAACAATGGTGAGTTGGTACAGTGAAATAACAAACTGTCCAAAAGCTGCATTAAAAGCAATAAAATCTCCTGTTGAAAATTGCATATCTTCTTTTAATGAAAAAGAGACCGCAGCAAATATAACAATGGAAGTTAGCAGTGGAAATACAGTGTTAAACACTTCAAGATAATTTTGTAAAAAGCCTAAACGGTAAGAGAGCTTTCTTTGTATATAAAATTTCTCAACCCATTTAGAATAGGCTCTATTGGTTGCATTTGCTACTTTTAATTTTTGTATGCCGTTGATTACTTCAAGTAAAAAACTTGAAATATCACCTTTTATAGCAAGAATTTTTTCTAAATATTTCAGTTGAATAACTGTAGAAATAATATTTAATGCAAGTCCTATTACAATGATAAGTAACGCTATTAGTGCTAATTTTGCACTGTATTTAAAAAGCAGTAAAAATGAAAAAATAGAAAATATTCCATTAAGTAATGCAGATAAGGCTTGAGCACTTAAAAGAGTTTGTATTTGCTCTATTCCATTTGCTCTCATCGCTAAATCACCCGTTGAATATTTCTTAAAAAAAGATGTTGGTAAATTTATTAATCTGTCCCATACAGCAGATTGCAAATTTAAAGATACTCTGCACCTAACTTTTGCTACAAATAAGCCATTTACAAGGCTAAATAAAGCAGCTGAAATAGCGGCAACAAAGAGTGCAATTGCTATTTGAAACAGTTTACTCTCTTCTGCTTGGGGTATAATTTCATCAAAAAGTTTTCCAATAACCAATGGATTTACAAGTGCAAGAAGACCTGTTATTGTTCCTAGTAAAATAATATAAATCAGATCTCTTTTATTTCCAAAAGAGATAAAGCTTAATAAATCTTTATAATTCAGGCTTTTTTCCAGTAAGGGTCTATAAAACATATAAGCGTGTTCTAATAACTCAGATACATTCTTACTCTCAATTTTGGTTTTTTGATTTGTTTTTAAATTAATTATATTATATGAAGATGAATTATTAGGTACGAGTGCAACTGGAATATGCTCTTTTGTAAAACCTAATAATACTCCAACATCATTTTTATACCATTCGTTTTTTAAAGTTATGGGTCTTATTTTTACATGCAAAGCTTTGGCTATATCTAAAATGGGGTTGTCTTCTGAAATATACTCTAAGTTAATATCTTTTACTGGAATTTGAAGCTCATTACATACTCTTTTAATGGTGGAAAAAAGGAGATTGTCTTGGGCATCTACTTCAAACTCTTTTAACTCTTCATTGAAAATTGAAGCCAAATTTAAAATAGATTTTTTGATAAGTTTATTATCATTTGTAATGCTTGCATTTAATTTTTCTAGCTCTTTGTTCTCTTTTAGTTTTAGCTCATTTTGAATATTTTGTGTAAAATTCTGAAAAACTCTGTTAAGGTATTCAAATAGATTATTTTTGTTATTTATATCTTCTAATTTATTCTCATAGTCAGCTAAATATTTCTCAAATTTTTTAATAGAGGTTTCTATTTCTATTTTATTGTGTGGCTCAAAATCGATAGCAGATATAACAGGTTCAACTAAACCTGCAAAAAGTTCAATAGAAATTTCTTCATTTCTAAAATTTTTTAGTGAAAAAAATATCTCATTTTCAACAAACGAAGTAATATACTCTTTCTTACCACTTGGCAAAAGAGCAAAAACATTGACACTCCCTTTTTTTACCATAAATAAAGCGTTGGCTTCATATAGTTTTAAAGGGTTATTTGAGTAAATAGTTATATTATTCATTGTTAATAAGCTCCGCATATAAGCCATCAATACTTTTTAAATAATTATGAGTTCCTTCTTGGATTATTGTACCTTTATCTAAAACTATTATAGAATCGGCATCTCTAATGGTACTAAGCCTATGCGCAATGATAATACATGTAGCTCCTCTGCGTCTTATGTTTTCATCTATTTTCATCTCAGTAATTGGATCTAACGCACTGGTTGCTTCATCTAATACAATAATAGTAGGATTATTTACAAAAGCTCTAGCTAGTTCTATTCTTTGTCTTTGACCTCCACTAAAGTTACTGCCATACTCTTCTACTAAAGTATTATACGCATTGGGTAAAGAGGCAATATGGTCATGTATGCACGCATCTTTAGCGGCTGTGATTATCTCTTCATCACTAAGAGAAGTATCCCATAAAGTTATATTTTCTTTTATGGTGCCTTTAAATAAAAAAATCTCTTGATTGACTATGGCTATTGAGTTGGTAATGATATTATTATCAATTTCTTTTATGTTTTGTTCATCTATTAAAATATCTCCCGACCAAGGTTTGTAAAGACCCGTAACCATTTTAGCCAAGGTAGATTTTCCGCTACCGCTTGATCCAATAATAGCAACTCTTTTCCCAGCAGCTATGGTAATATTAAAATCTTTTACTAAAGGGTTAGCTAGTTTTGAATACCCAAAAGTTATATTTTTAAGTTCTATCTTGCCATCTAACTTTGCACTACTGTATTTTTTATTGGTATTGGTATTTATATTTAACTTTTCTTCCACCGGATACTTTAGGACATCATCTAAATAGTTCATATCCCCTTCTAAATCTTTAATAGTAGCTCCTAAAGACATTAAAGAGACAACAGGTTCTGTAAAACTATACATTAACGATTGAAAGGCTACTAGCATACCAATAGTCATATATCCATCCATAACTCTAAAAGAACCCACAATTAAAATAATGGCTATATTAATAGCAGCAAATAAAACGGGCAAAACCATAGCAATTTGGTTTATAAATACCATTTCATTGGTAGCATTTTGCATTTTAGCTTGATTTCCTGACCACTTTATAAAAAAATCATTTTCATTGGCACTGGCTTTTAATGTTTCAATAGATTGCAAACCACTCATAGCAACTCCCAAAAGTTTTCCTTGAGCAATGGATAACTTTTTACTTTTATCGGCAATATGTTTTATGATTAATTGAAAAATAAAGATATTTAAAACGACAAACGCTATCCCTATAAGAGTAAGTGTTACATCATAGTAAAACATTAAAGCAGCATACATAATAATAGTAACCAAGCCTATCATATTGGTTGCTAATTGTCCCGATATTACAGAAGCTACATTGTCATTTAAAGATATTCTATTTCCAATTTCTCCTGACATTCGTTGATTGAAAAAATCCATAGGGAGTCTTACAATATGCCAAAAAAGTTTACTAGATTCACTAATAGCTATGGCATTTTCTATTTTGAGTAAATAGTGTTGCTGTAAGAAATTTAATCCTATATTAATAGCAGCAGTTGCAATCATAATATAAATAAGTGGCAATACCCAATTTTCCATGCCTTGAATAAGATAATTATCTATAAAAATTTTACTAAATATGGGTATTAAAAGACCTGGAATACTCATTAAAATACCTGCTATAAAAACAATAAGCAATTGCGAAAAGGAAGGTTTCAGTCTTCTAAAAAGTCCAGGAAAGATAGAGGGTTTTTTACTGTCTGCTTTAAAAAATTTAGTTGGAGTAAATGTTAAAACAACTCCAGTAAATGCTTTATCAAACTCATCCCAACTTACTTTTTTCTTACCACTTGCAGGATCGTTTAGAAATACTTCCCCTTTTTTATTAAATCCCTCTACAACTAAAAAGTGATTAAAATTCCAAAAAACTATAATGGGCAAGATCATTTTTTTTAACTCTTCAGGCTCTTTTTTATACCCTTTTGCTTCTAGCCCAAAATTCCTTGCTGCTTTTAGTATATTGCTGGCTTTACTTCCATCTCTTGAAACTCCGCACTCTATTCTTAAAGTTTCTAAAGGAACATATTTTCCATAATATCCAAGTATCATAGATAAAGACGCCGCACCACACTCAACCGCTTCAATTTGTAATGTAGTGGGCGTATTTACTTTATATAATTTGATCATATTAATAAATTCTTATAGCTTTTTTTAACATAGGAATAACTAAAGTAATAGGCGCTTGTTCTTTGACCGTAACTTCTACACTACATAGTGTTCCACTGCTTATATGAATTGAAGGACCTTTTGAAGAGGACCATTGAAATCCACTAAATGTAGAGTTGCTTTTTTCAAGTTTTGCATAAACTATAATAGGAGGAGTATCTTTTAAAAAAGTATTTGTTAACTCATTGTTATTTAAAATGTTCATTATAGTTTCTCTGTTTGCTGGAAAAGCGGCTACGCTGCTAACATACGATTTGATAAATCCATACTCTTCTTTTTTAGTAATTGAAGGAGAAATTTGTGCTAAAAAACCATTTTCAATCATTTTTCCTTCTAAGGCTGAAACAAAAAAAACAGCTTCTAAATCGTTTTCGTCTTCAGCTTTTTCTATATCAGCTATATTCTCTCCTTTTGCAACATCACTTCCTTCAGATGTTGAAATACCAAACACTACTCCATTGTAGTTACTTAGTATTTCACTCTCTATTTTTAAACTGTTTTCAAGCTCTCGTATTGCTCGTTTGGCATTTATAATTTGTTCATTTAGTTCTTCTAATTTAGTCTCACGCTCTCTTTTTTTATCAAAGGCTTCAATATTTTTTAACACTAAATTATTTTTTTCTTTACTAAGAGTATTTTTGGTATTAGAAAGTAATTCTTTGCTTTCTAATAGGTTTTCAAAAGTGATTAACCCTTTTTCATAAAGTATTTTTTGTGTTTTTATTTTTTCTTCGATAGTTTTTATTTTAGTGTTTAATATGTCAATATTGATTCGTATATTTTCTTTATCTCTTTGAAGTGTTCCAAAAACAAGTGATAAATCGAGTTCACTTTGATATTGTGTTTTTTTATATTTTTCCTCCAATAAAGTCAGTGCATTTTTCTCAGTTGATATTTTTATTAATTGCAAAGGATGATCAATCGTAGCAATTAAATCACCTTTTTTTATATTATCACCGTTTCTGATATAAATTTTTTTAATAGTTCCTGCTGCACTGGAGTAAACTTTTCCTGTACCTGCATTTTTTAGCAAGATTCCATTTCCTTTTACTTTAGTAGAAATAGTTCCAAATATAGACCAAATAATAGCAATTACTATTATACTTCCAAGTGTGCCTAAAGCTAACCAACCTCTTGATGGAACATTGTAAACAAGTGTATCTAACTCTTCAGGGGAAGAGAGATTGTCTAAATTTTTTTGTCTAAACAGAGTATTTGACATATTATTCCCTCATAACAGTATAAAATTTATTGGTATTAATATAAAAAGTTGAGCTATCATCTATCATCGTTGATGTAAGCATATAAAGTTTTAACAGTTGTAAAGAGTATGCTTTTAAGATAAGCAATCGTTTTACTTTTTCAAAATATAATAAATCTTTTGTTTGAATGATATTAAGAATTGTGGAAAAACCCATTGAATATTTTATTTTTTCATTTTCTAATGCCGAGTTATAGTCGTCTATTGAAGTTTTTACCTCTTTAAAATTAACAATGGTGAGTTTCATTTCATCTAATAATTTATTCGTTTCATAAGAAATTTTTCTTTTTAATTCATTTAACTCAATTTTACTTTTTAACAACTTCGCTTCATTGGATATTCGTAAACCTTCCGCCAAACTGTTTTTAATAGGGAATTTGTACTCTAAAGATAATCGTGCGCTGTTGCTATTTAAGTCATCATCATTCTGGCTTATGGTGTGAGTTTCATTTATATTTAAATTGAGATCTAAATTTAAATTCAAATCAGATTTCAAACTCTCTTTAGCTATTAATATACCTAATTGTGCTTTTTGTACATTAATATCTAAGATTTTCAAATCCTCTCTGTTTTGTATGGCTTTAGTTTTAAAAAACAGGGTATCTTCTAATATTTTTAAATCGTTGGTATTGGGTATGGGAAACTCATCTATGGGTAAGTCCATATCTTGGTTTTCTTCTAAATCGCTTCCAATAAATAACCCTATATTGTACTTACTGTCATTTAACTGTGATTGTGAATTTAACAAAGATATTGTTTTAGAATTAAAACTGGCTTTGGCTTGAAGTAAATCGGCTTTTGGTTTCATATCGTATTTTATAAGTTCATTGATATTTTCCATAAACTCATTGGTTTCGTCTTTTGATTCTCTATCAAGTTCAAATTTTTTAGAAGCATACAACAATTCCCAATAGGCTTCTATTGACAGATACAAAGAGTTATTTAATTGATTTTTATACATATAATCACTAATTTGCATATTATATTGGGCATTTTTTTTATCAGCGGTAATTATTTCTTCTGAACTGTTTTTTAAAAGAGCTTTATTTACAGTAAAAAATACGCTGCTTTGCGTGTACTCTTGATTGCTATGTAATCTGTTTTTTATTAAAAAACCATTTTCTACATAAAAACCATTTTCATACTGTTTGCTTACAAAAAAACTGTTCTGAACTGTTTTTGGATTTAAAGTTTCAGTTCCTTCATAGGTAGAGGAGGGGTAGGTGGTATCTGTTATGCTAGAATTAATATTAAGATTTGCATCAAATTGTTCATTTGACTGAATATATAACCCCTTGTGTTCATTAAATTCTTGATATTTAATACTAATACCAGAATCTTTTTTTAAGGTCATTTCAATAGTTTCTTTAAGAGTTATTGCATTTACAGAAAAAGAGATAATAAATGCTAATGTAACAAAAATTTTTAACAAATCAATTCCCTTTTTTGAAATGAAATATTGAAAATTTTAGAATTTTCAGATTTTACTACTTTTGTACCGATATATCCATTTTCTATAAGGCTCTTGATTTTCTCAAAATCATCTGCTTTACAAGAGATAATTTCGTTAGGTATTATTTGAATTATTTTATTTGATAAGATAAATCGTATGTTATTATTATATTTCATTTTTAACATTTGAATGGTAAGCCCCAATTTAAGAAGGTTAGATAAACTGGGATAATTTAAAGGATAACATGTTGCACAAATAATTTTATCTTCAATAGATATATGTTTTTTAATCTCTTCTGTAAGCAAAACTTGCAGTCCATTTCCCCTAAAATCAGGATGAACAATAGCTGTCTCAAAATGGATAACTTTTTTAAAATCTTGAGCGTTAAATTTCAAATCATATCCCAGATTGTCAATGTCTTCATTGGGAGTATAAAGTATACGATACGCAATAAGTTTATTGTTAGCAATAGCCCCCATAATATAACCATTGGTTAGAAATTTCTCTAACATCTCTTTTGAAGAAGCTCTAAAAGTATCCTCGTTATCCAATTTGCTTGTAACTTCATTTTGCAATAACAAAATTTCATCTAAATTTTTAAGAGTAAGAAGTATATAGGTAAACAACTATTTGTCTTTTAAATCTAAAGAGTTTTTGGTTAATGTTTTTTGATAGAGTTCATCAGAAATAGCCACTACATTTAGAGGAATATCCCAATTAATTAAAATGGCTGTTTCTAAATTAATAGCAAGCTTGATAGGCTCATCAAATTTAAAATCTAAAGATGAAGGTTTAGCACCATTTATAATTTTACCTATTGATTGAGCAAAAAAATCTCCTAAGTATTTAAAATCGGCTCTAAAAATACTCATAAGTGCTCCATATTCAACTTGAGAACTTCCCACTTGTGAAAATGTTGGTATTTTATGCGTGTTAATGTCTTGTATAAAATATTCTAAATCACTTGCTTCGTAAGCGGGGTTTGTTGTGATATATATGGCATCAATGTTACTAGTTGAGAGTTTTTTATAACACTCAATAATCTTTTCTCTTAACTGTTTTTTATCATTTGAAAGCACTTTACAGCTTTGTATTTTAAAATTGTTTTCTAAAGATAGTTCTTTAATATCATTTAATGAGGCATAACTTTCACCTGAAACAGTATCTTCATAGACAATTCCTAGGGTTTTGAATTTAATGATTTTATGAAATGTTGAGATCTGTCTTTTGTATCGTTTTTCATCTATAGCAGAAAATATAAAAGGGTTACTGGCTTTTTCGCTGTCTTTTAAAATTCCGGCCGTAATAGGGTTACTTACAGACATTACAAACGCAGGTACTGATAATTCCTCATTGACTAAATCTTGCCCAGCCCATGTTCCAAAAGCAAAAATAAGATCAATATCTTTTCTTTTTATAATTTCATCCGATACACTTTTTCTTCTTTTTTCTTCCCAGTTAAGAGAATAAAAGGTATCTTTTTTAAATGAAAGATAGGGACTTTTAGCTTCGTTTGCCAATTTATTCCAAATGCCTTTAGCCGTTTTTTCATTTCCTAAATCAATAGGATTTAGCCATCCATAATCGGATAAACTTTTTATAACAGATTTTAAAAACAGCGGATAATTGGGATAATCTCCCCCTTGATAATATGCTACATTTATTTTTTGAGTAAACTCTTTTTGAGGTTCATACTCTTTTATGTCATTGGAAAAAAGAAAAGTTATTAAGAGCGTAAATAAAAAAAATATTTTAAACATAGTTATATATCCTTGTGTCGCGATTTTATCATAAATATAATTAGTGTCTCATTGGGGTATTATAATTTAATGGCTTTTAGTTTTAAAATAAACATTATATATAATTCCAAAGACAATACCTGCTAAACCCAATACAAAAATGGCTAAAAAAGAGTAATCAAAGAGTAGCAATAACTGCATCATAATTAAGGGACCAAAAATATTACCGGCTCTTTCATAGGTTAATGCTATGGGTCTTACATGAGTAATGCCCATATGCTTAGTAATACCAAAATTAAAAATATTTGGCAATAAAAAAGAGCTGATTATTGCATGAGAAATCCCCAAAACAGACAGTGATACTAACAAGCAAAGTGTTATAAAATAAATATTATCTACCCAGTTTAAAGCTCCCATACCTATCATACTTAGACCACTGAGTAATATTCCTAAGAAGAGTACTTTTGTGTTTTCATTTGTTTTTGTTATTTTATATTTAGAAATAAGCACACCGCCAATTAAAATACCAATACTGTAAAATGCTACAATTTGACCTATTTCAATTTTAGAAAAATCATACCTCGATAAAATCAAAGGCAATGCCACAAAGATAACTCCACTGAGTGTAATTTTTGAGAAAAATCCTGTAAAAAACATGGTTTTAATTAATTCAAAATCAAAGAACAACTTCAATTTTTTTCTAAACGATAAAATATCTACATTAATTTTATCTGCATATTTAGCCTCTACAAACTTAACTGTATATAAAATAGTTAACACAGCAACAACGGCTTCAAAGATGAATATTATTTTAATATCAAGATAGTTATAGGTTAAAGAACCCAAAATTGCTCCACCTATAATTGCTGCATTATAAAGAGTAATCGTTGTTGCAGCAACAAGTTGTCTTTTGTCACTGGGTAAAGATTGAATAAGATGATTTTCTGTACTAATTAAAAGAAAGCCCAATGACAAACCACTCAATATTCGAGCGACTATAATCAGATAATAATCAGTAGAATAAAATAATAGCACAGCACCCGTACCTACAAAAAAAGCAGAAAGTAAGAAAGTAATTTTAGTTCCATATTTTTTAACTAAAATAGTTGCTGGAAAAAAGGAGAGAACAAAAAACAAAAAATAGACACTAAACAGATACTTTATATGAGATTCATTGATATTATTAATTAGGACAATATGTTCAAAATATTTTGGCAAAAAAGATATATTAAATGTCTCCGTTAAAAAAATAAAAAACACCAATGGTTTTATAAGTAAGAGTTCGTTTTGCCATATTTTATTTTTATTATTCGTTTCAATGAGCAAGATATTAAATAGAAAATAAGATATTAAACTAGAAGCAAAAAGTAAAAATATAAAGTCTTTTATATTGTTCAAAATTTTACTGTAAATAATATGTATAGGGATTGAAAAATAAATGCTTAAATTTTGTTCAGCTAAAGATAGCTTATATTCTATAGTATTTATTTCTGGTTTGGTTATATCATACATAAAATTAGTATCTTTTTTTATATTTGCCCAAGCTAAAGAGTCATACTCTTTTATATATTGTTGCAAAATTATATCTACACCACTTATTCTATTTATAGGGATATTTAAAGAAGTTGCATGATTTATTTTAGCTGCAATATTATTTATTAACGCTCTGTTTTGTTCTTCTAATGCGTTTAATAATAAGGAGTTTGTGAAATAAAGTAAGACAATTATATAAAAGATTTGACCTACAATCAAAGGTTTTAAAAGTTGATAAAAAGTTTTATGATTTTCTTCTTTTTTTTCTAAAAACATTAAAGCAATAAGAATCAACATTATAAAAACAAACAATAGTAAAAGAAGATAAAATTGTTTATTTAGTTCTAAAAATATTTTATTTTTATTAGAAATAGTGTATAAAAATCCTTTTGTATAACTATTGTTAAATTTAATTTCAGTTTTTAAAATAAATTCTTGAGAAGTTTCAAAGACAGTGGTATCTTCTATTTTTTTTAAAAAAGTAATATTTTCAAAGTTGAGAATATTTTTGTTATGTTCAAATAGAATTACATCATTTTCATCGGTAATATAGGTGTTTAATATACTTTCATCTGAACTTATGATTCTATCAAATAATCTTTCATAGCCTATAAAAGATTCCAATTTGTAACCATCATTTAAAGACTCTTCAATGCTTTTTTTTTCAATATCTATAGAGATTGAAAATTGTTTAAATGTATACTCTAAAAGATTTTTCTTTGTATCTAAATAGCCTATTAGCGTAATAATAAAAATAGAACACGAAAAAATAACAGTTCTAAAGAGAATATTTAACATATAAATACCAAAGTATCAACGCATACTATATATAGGCATGTCAAATGTAATCATAAAGCATGCCGGTGCATAGTAAAATCATGGAGCTATCCTCGTCATCATTATTTGCAAAGCTCATAATGACTATTGCACTAAATCTATAGTCAACCATGTTCTACTACGACCGCCATGTATAACTTCAAATTATCAAGCAAATGAGATATTAGAAGGAATAAATGTGACACCACCTGCAACTGACTCAAGTTCTTCATCGCTAAGTTCGTCTTTGTTTGTCTCTATAAATGATTTAAAATCACTTACTGAAAAAGCATACCCTTTTGCGTTAGCACAGTGAGTTATCTTTTCTATATCATTACCCATGGCTTTTAATTCAGCTTGTAACTCTTTATTCTTTTCAGCATCTGACATGAATTTTTCTATGTTACTTTGAGTCATTTTATATCCTTTTTTTATCCAACTGTTACATCTTTGCTTCGTTTTTTGAAATACTCTTTTTCAACACCGCATAAAGGACATGCCCCTGGAGGTTTTTTCCCTCTGTGAATATGTCCACACACTTCACATAACCACTCTTCTTCTTCCTCTGAATTGAAAAATCCTTCATCAATTAATGCTTGTTTAAGTTCTAAATACTCTTTCTCGTGTTCAACTTCAACTTTTCCAATGGCTTTAAACATTCGAGCAATCTCTCTTAAACCCTCTTCTTTAGCTATTTCTTCAAAGTTTGGATACATCTGTTCGTGTTCATATTTTTCACCATCTGCTGCATATTGAAGATTTTTAACTGTTGAATCCAATTCAACGTCATTAACAAGTTTGTTGTAGGCTTTAAACTCAGCCATTGCGTGATATTTTTCATTGTCAGCTGCTTCTTGAAAAAATCGTGCAATTTTGTGGAAACCTTCTTTAAAGGCAACTTCTGCAAAAAATTCATACTTATTTCTAGCTTGTGATTCCCCTGCAAAGGCTTTCATTAAATTTACTGCAGTTAAATTTTGTGTAATCATTTCCATGTTTTGACCACAGCATACAAGTGTTCCTCCACCCACATGTTGGACTTCTACTTCATTTCCACATTTATTACATTTATACGTTTGATATTGTTTCATTCTTTTTTGCTCCTGTGCATATTGTTTAAAGGATAATTTTTTTCCTTTGGAAGTATAATTCACTTGACCTTAAAGGAAAATAATTATCAACAAATAATTTGAATAATTAACACAGTAATCTACTTACCACTTATATACTTCCAAAATAAGAGAGTAAGGTTTGGTTAGTAAACAAACTATAAATGATTATACCATTAATAATTTAAGGCTAAAGTATGAATTATATAAAAACATTAAAACAGTATGAATTAAAAGTAACACCACAAAGAGTTGCTATTGTTGAAGAGCTTTATATTTGTGGTCATTTAAATATAGACCAACTCTATAATAAACTTTTGGATAAATTTCCATCTATTTCGTTAGCAACAATTTATAAAAATATGAATTCTATGATTGAGCGAAATTTTGTACAAGAAGTGAAAGTTCCCAATGAAAAGTCGGTTTATGAACTGAGCAAAGCCAATCATGCGCATTTTGTATGTGATGGTTGTAAGACAATTGAAGATTTACATCTTGATATGCAAAGTATATTGACACAAGTACAAGTTAATACCAATTATACAATTGGAAGCACCTCATTGGTTTTTAATGGCATGTGTAAAGCGTGTTCTTAAAATAGAAAAGCAGTTGCTTTTCTATTTTAAAGTATTATTTCAATTTTAAATTCAGCACCCATATAGTTCTCATTGTCATGCCCAAACGATACATTTTTAACATCAATATTCCCATATAAATGTTTAACAATTATTTCTTTACACATATAAAGACCAATTCCTGTCCCTTTTGAAGACTCTTTGGTTGTAAAATAGGGTTCAAATATTTTTGGAAGAACATTATTTTTAATTCCACCTG
>JBAYYP010000008.1:0-55382 GCA_041672955.1 Arcobacteraceae bacterium | reverse complement strand
TTGAAAAATAGAGATTGGCAAAAAGATATGGCTTTTAAAGTGGGAATAAAAGATAATATTTTTCCTCCTTGTGTTGAAAGTGGAACGGTTATTGGAACAATAAGTAAAGAAGCTTCTTTTCAAACGGGGTTATCTTTAAATACAAAAGTAGTAGCAGGTGGGGGCGATGTTCAGTTAGGATCAGCTGGTTTAGGAGTGGTTGATATTGGGCAAGTAGCAATTTTAGGCGGCTCTTTTTGGCAACAAATTGTAAATATGGATAGCGTTACCATTCCACCAAAAAATATGGGTATTCGGGTTAATCCTCATGTTATCAAAGGGCAATCTCAAGCAGAGGGAATTACTTTTTTTAGTGGTTTAGTTGTACGATGGTTCAGAGATGCTTTTTGTGATTTGGAAAAACTTCAAGCCAAAGAAAAAGGGGTGGATGTTTATACATTTTTAGAAGAAAAAGCCAAAGAGGTACCTGTGGGTTCAAATGGAATTGTTCCTATCTTTTCTGATAGCATGAAATACGGGAAATGGTATCACGCGAGTCCGAGTTTTTTAAATCTTTCAATAGATGCCGCATTATGTAATAAAGCTTCGATGTTTAGAAGTTTACAAGAGAATGCGTGTATTGTATCTGCTATTAATTTAGAAAAGATAAGAGCGTTTAGTGGGGTAGAAATCAAAGAGATTGTATTTGCAGGAGGGGCCAGTAAAGGCTCTCTTTGGTGTCAAATTTTAGCCGATGTAACGGGTTGTACGATTAAAATCCCTAAAGTTACAGAGGCTACTGCTTTAGGAGCTGCTATGGCTGCAGGTGTAGGGGCGGGGATTTATAAAAGCCTACAAGAAGCTTCTAAAACTTTGGTGGTATGGGATAAAATGTATTATGCCAATGAAGAAAACCACAAACTTTATAAAGAAATTACAATAAAATGGGAAGCTTTATACGAAGAACAACTTAAACTCGTAGATATGGGATTAACCCAATCTATGTGGAAAGCACCAGGATTATAGGATTGAAAAATGAAATTAACCAATGAAAATGAACATGAATACCGATACGGCACACACGGACCAAAATATTTAACCACAGGACCTATGGTCGATATGGGTGTAGTGGTCATTGGCGTAGGAGAAGAGCATCCTTGCCATAAACACGAACACCAAGAGGAGTCTTTTTTTGTGTTAGAAGGCGAGTGTGCGGTTTATATTGATGGTGAAAAAATAGTGCTTAAAAAAGGGGATTATTTGCAGTGCGATTTGGGTGAATCGCATATGTTTATTAATGAAAGCAAAGAGCTTTTTAAAGCAGTTTTTATAAAAGCTCCTCATTTGAAGTATAAAGATTCTGTTTACATAAAGTGGAAACCAGGTCAAGCGTTTATTAAATAAAAGCTTACTTGTAATTATTAAAAAGATAAATAAGATACAATACAAAAAATAAAATAAAATAAAGGATTCATGTGGCAAAGGGCAAAAAAGTTGCAGTAAAAGAGATTAAAAGAGTAAACGAAAATATTGTTTTAGTCAATGGAAAAGAGTACATTCTTCTTGAAGCATGTGAAGACGTTGAAAGTGCCATTACTATGAAAATATCTTCAAATGGGAACCGATTGTTACGATTTAAAGATGAGAATAAAAAAGCCAGTTTGGACGTAAAACGCGATATTGATATTGTTAAATATACGTTTAAAAATGCAGAGACAGCTAAAAAATTTGCTAAAACAAATGACAAAACAATGTTGGAAAAAGAAGCAATAAAAGAGGTCATTGATAATGCAAACTCTTACTCTCGTGCCAAAATAATTATTGCAGATTTTACCAATAAAAAAAGTAAAAACTATGATGGCAATGAAAAAACATTTTATTTAAGTGAAGAGAGTATTTAAAATAAAAGTATAAAAAATATATTTTGCGGAAATTACGCTATAATGCGATAATTTCAACGCAACGACGGTCTTGCGATTGACTTCGATTTCGTTATCTCATGATCACTTCTTCAACTACAATTTATAATAATCTGGAACGTATTTAAGTTAACGCTTTAAATTAGGTTATTTTTCACAAGGGACATTATGTCATTTTCAACATTGGGCTTAAATGCTGAGTTATTAAAAGCAGTACACGAGGAAGGGTATACAGAACCCACTCCTATTCAACAAAAAGCAATTCCGCTTATATTAGCAAAAAAAGATGTGCTAGCAGGGGCACAAACAGGTACTGGAAAAACAGCAGGTTTTACACTTCCTATGTTACAACTTTTAAATTTAAAAAAACCAACCTCGGCTAAAAGAGAGGTTAGGGCGTTAATTTTAACTCCTACACGAGAATTAGCTGCACAAGTTGGACTAAGTGTTTCAACTTATGCCAAATATTTAAATATTGATTCAACTATTATTTTTGGTGGAGTGGGGATTAACCCACAAAAAGCGGCATTAAAAAAAGGGGTTGATATTTTAACAGCAACTCCTGGGCGACTGCTTGACCACCTTGCACAAAGAACTTTAAATCTTTCACATGTGGAATTTTTAGTTTTAGACGAAGCCGATAGAATGTTAGATATGGGATTTATCCACGATATTAAAAAAATATTGTCGTTATTACCAAAAAACAGACAAAATCTTCTTTTTTCAGCCACATTTTCTAATGAAATTAAAACATTAGCCGATGGCTTGTTAAATAATCCTATTTTAATTGAAGTTGCTAAACGAAATGAGTCATCAGCACAAGTGACTCAAAAAGCATATATTTTAGATAAAGATAAAAAAAGAGATTTATTAGTGCATTTAATTAATGAAGGAAAGTACAAACAAGCGTTAGTTTTTACTAAAACAAAACACGGTGCTAATAAACTGTGTGAACACTTAATAAGAAGTGGTATTAGTTCAGCTGCCATTCATGGCAATAAGTCTCAAGGTGCCAGAACTAAAGCATTGGATGATTTAAAAAACGGAAGTGTACGGATTTTAGTAGCAACAGATATTGCAGCCCGTGGGATTGATATTTCTCAACTTCCTTATGTGGTTAATTATGAATTGCCAAATATTAGTGAAGATTATGTTCACAGAATTGGAAGAACCGGTCGAGCAGGTAATGTTGGAATGGCAATTTCTTTGGTGTGTGGTGAAGAATTAGAATATTTAAAAAATATAGAAAAGCTAATGAAAAAAACTATTCCACAAGAAACATTAGACGGATTTACTTCAAAACAAGTCTATACTCCAGAAGTTAAAGTTCAACGAAACAATAACCGAAATAGTAGAAATAATCGTGACTCTAACCACAGCAGTCGTTTTGCAAAACAAGAAAAACACACTTCAAAACAAAATGATGGCTCTTTCAAATCCGATAGACGAAGCGAAAAAAGTACAACACCTAGACGAAGCAGAAACTACAACGCATAAGAGTTAAGTCTCTCTTTTTATTTTATGGAACAATTTTTACCAAAAGTACATCGTAAAAATTTAATAACCATATATAAAAAGAAGAGACCCAATGTGACTTCAAAAATAAAATAGAGCAATTCCATAGAAACTCCTTTTATAAATAATAAATATAAACTATATATTACAATTTATTGACTCAACTTAGGTTTATAAATTTTATTAAATCCACAAACTTAAATTACAAGCCTATAAATATGAAATTTTACAATTAAATTATTGGGAATAAAATTCTCATTTTAGCTTCCATAGATGGCGTTAATTTTTTTAAAAGTACTGCATTATACGAACCAATATCTAAATTTATTGGTTTAATAGTAGGATCTTCAACATCAGGATGTTTCGGATCTGCTCCTATTAAATTTTTATTAAGATTTGTTTTTACAATTTGTTGGGTGGCAACTGCATATTTTCTTGCCGTCCATGCAGGAGTTCCTTCTTTTACAGCAGGATCTACATTTGTTACAGATATTGAAATAGTGTAATCACTGTTTAGGCTAATATCAAACAGACGCAACTGCTGAGGAAAGTTGAACAAAGAAGATGTCTCAACTTGCCAGAAACCTTGTTCTGGAGTATCGCCAACAAATGCTTTTACAGTATTTAAATGTCTATGACCTGCTGTTATCATCAGAAGATTAGGGTGACTATGTAATTCAGCTATTAAAGCATCTAAAGTTACTGCATTTTGTATAGTTGCTGTTGGTGTACGAGTATCATGTTTAAACCAATCCATAAAAGTATCGCCTACTATTTCGCCTGCTGCATTTTTTGTTGCATAAGGACTTACCGCTATTGGGATATGACAAGCAATAATCATTAATTGTTCCGCAGCACTACCAGCTGCTAGTTCTGCTTTTAACCAACTCCATCTCTCATCATCAAGAAAACCACGCCCATGGATAGTATGATCCCCATCATCTTCTCTTTGAGTATTGTCAAGAACTATAATTTTTATGGGAATTTTTGATTTTGGTAAAAAACTATAGCAAGCGAATTCTGAATTTTTGCCAGATGGAACTAAGTTGAAACCATGACCAATTGGAGTGCTTGAAGTGTTAAAAAATTCACCAGTCCAATTTGCTTTTGTTAATGAATGACGCTTTACATCTGGGGCTATAATAGGTGCTGGGGTAATTTTTCCATCTACTATTACAGGACCTGCTTTTATAATGTCGCCAGTAGGAGTTGAACCATCTATTACCCCCATATAATAAAAAGGTAAGATAGGTGCTTTTAAATTATATATATCACTGCTTTTAGCAATAGCGTTTGGCATTGCATGAACCTCTTCACCCACATAGCTGGCTCTTAAATTATAAGAAGCTAATCCATCTACAGGAATGGAACCCATCCAAAAATGGTCATGATTTCCAATTGCTTGATACCATGGAATCTCTTTATTTAAACCAACTGCTTTAAAAGGTTTTTGATAATCTATGGTGTCTTTACCTGCATTAATTCCAGAACTAGGAGTTATAACTTTGCCATCTAATACATCTATATACCATCTGGTTTCATTGTACTGTGTGTTGTTAGCTGCATCTCCTAATGATATTCCAAAATCTATAGAATCTTGGGTATGTAGGGCGTTTACCGTTTGAATAGCAGCATCAAGTACCTGTGTAGTATAGAGCATTGATGGTGAGTAAACTGAAGTTATTCTTGACTCTAAATCTATGCCACGCATATCTCCTATAATATTTGAAGGTTGTAAGTAAATTAACTGAGAGGGAGACTCTTTGTCTGTTATATGGATATCAGTAATAGCAAAGAATTTTAATAATTTTACGGAATCACTTGGTGGTACATATGTGCTATCATTCATTATATCGTTACGCACTTCAAGAGAAAGTCCATCACCATATGACCAAACACCATAACCTTTTGAATCATACTCTGAAATATTTTTAAGATTTTTTAGCGTAATTATTGATGAAAAAGTTTGACTTAATACAACAGTTCTTTGTGCCGTTGTTAAAACAGTAGAGTCAATAGGATAAGAAGGAGGTTCTATATCATCTGGACTACTGCTATTACTACTTCCGCCACATCCTATATACAGAAGTGAAAGGGTAATAGTTGAGTATTTTAAAAAATCTCTTCGATTAAGAATACCTTCATTTTGAAAATTATTGTTGTGTTTTATATTTTTATTTTCCATTGAAATTTCCTATATTAAATTGTTTAAGTTTACAAAATAAATGTTTGAAAAGTGTTTGATGAAAGTTAAAGTAAGCTTATAGGTAAAGGTATTTTTAATTTCATAACAGTACCATTATTGTTAATGAATTTAACCTCAGTTTTAAATTTACTCTTTACCAATATTTTAATGATATCCATTCCCAAACCAGAACTTTTCATATTTTCTTTAAATCCTACACCATTATCTGACATTACAACAGATAAAATCTCTTTTTCTTCTTTAATAGTAACCGTTATTTTTGGATTTTTAACATCTTTAAAAGCATATTTAATTGAATTATTAATAAACTCGTTAAGAATTATTCCAAGAGTTACTGCTTGTTGAGTTTCTAGATATATAGAAGAGGCATTAACCTCTTTTTGTATGTTTAGTATTGAACTTGAAAGAAGATTATCTAAAAGAACACCAATATAGCTTGATATTTCTAAGCTGTTATTGGTATTGCTATATTGCAGTTTGTCATGAGCTATAGAAATGGCAGAAATAGTATTGTGAATATCTTTAAGTGCTTGGGAGGTGTCTTTTTTATTGGTGTGTAAAGATACTATACTAGAGATAATTTGAAGATTATTTTTAACTCTGTGTTCTAACTCTTGAAATAATAGCTCTTTCTCTTTCTCCAACTCTTTGCGTTGTGTCGTATTTCTGCTAATTCCATGGTATCCGATGATATTATTATTTTCATCAAGTTCAACTTTTGAAACAATTTCTCCCCATATTAATGCACCATATTTAGATTTGTGTTCTATTTCAAGTATTGAATAATCCAGGAAGATTCCATTTGCTTCATCTTTTTTTCTTTCTTCCATTCTCTTTATGGTCTCTTTAATTCCATTCTCTGAAAAAATATCAAAAACATGACGACCAATTAATTCTTCGGGTTTAAAGCCTAATATTTGTTCAACAGATGGGCTTATATAGGTAAAACAGTAATTCTTATCTGTTTTCCAAATTACATCTATTACGGTTTGAGTTAGCTGATTATAAAGTGTTTCGCTGGCTTTAAGTTTTTCTTCTAATTTTTTGCGATGAGTGATTTCTTGTTTTAATTTATAGATAAAAAAACACACTAATGCGATGATTATAAAATATAAAATAAAATTCATAGTATGTTATCTACTTTACATCCTAATCCACTGCAATAGCTAAAAACATTATCATTTAATTTTTTCTTTAAACGGTGTATTAAGCCTCTTTTTGTTGAATTGCTAATTGTTTCTTCCCCCCAGATATAATACTCTATAGTATGCATAGGAACAAAAAAACCTTTGCTTAAATAACAAATATGAAAAAGTTCTGACTCTTGTTTGGATAAAACAATGTGCTCATTTTTGTAAAAAAGTATTTGTGTTTGTGTAATGTAATAAAAATTATAGAGAATATTTTTATTTTTTAAAGGTAGGGTAGCCAATTTAAAAGCCGCACTTAAATCACTCTCTTTAAAAGGTTTGGTTATATAAGATATTGGGTTTGTTTGTATAGCTTTATCAATCATAACATCATTGCTATAGGAGCTAAGATATATAACTTGAAAGTCATTAATGTTTTTTAAGTTTATTACTATTTCAATTCCAGATTCATTGTTTTCTAATTTAATATCGCATAAAACAATATCAGGTTTATTAGCACAAAAGAGTTCCTGTGCATCTTTATAATTAGCTGCACATCCAGTTACTTCAAAGCCTTTTTTTTCTAATATTATTTTAAGATTTAAAGCTATAAGTGGTTCATCTTCAATTATTAATACTTTAAACATGAGAGCCTTTTTTAAACTATAATTTCATTAAAATAATCTTTAAGATATTTTTACAAAACTTAAGAAGTATATCTATTATTCTTTAAGAGTTACTGTGTATTTAAAAATAGGCGAATTAAACTTTAAATAGGTTATAATTTTTTATCACTAAATATAACAAAACAAGATTCACATTATAAAGATTACCTATATAAAAATCAAAAAGGAATAAAATAGCATGAATTCTATAAGTCTTTTTGTAGACTCAAGTGTCAATCCACAATTAAAAATAGGGGTAGGTGCGTATTTAATTGTAGAGGACTTTTCTTTTAAATCAACAGAACAATCTGTAAAAACAAAGATATTTGAAAATACTTCTTCTACCACTTTAGAGTTGCAAACACTGCTTTGGGCATTGGAAAGTTTAAATAAAGAGCTTGGAAAGCTTACCATTTATACCGATTGTCAAAATATAATGGGTTTAGAAAAAAGATGTGAAGCATTTGAGAAAAATGGTTATGTAACTAGAGCTGTAAAACCTGTTCGTCATGCCGAATTGTATAGACTTTTTTACCAAAAAATTAAAACATTAGAGTGTAAATTTATAAAAGTGAAAGGGCATAAACAAAAGGCTAAAAAAGATGAAATAGATACTATTTTTACCTATGTAGATACGGTTTCTAGAAAGTGTTTAAGAGAACTCATTAAACCAACAGTTTAATGAGTTCAAAGTAGATAGAGTTATTTTGAATTTTTTAACGAATTAATTCGCTCATCAATCAACGCCAATGTTCTTTCTTGTGTTTTAAATGAGATTTCAGGAAGTTCTCCACCAAAAAGTTTTAAAGCTTCATCAAAGCCTTGAACAACACCTGCACGACCTTTTTCTAAAATTTCTATGTCATCGTTTGAAAAACTAAAAACAAAATTTGCAACTCTGTCTGAAGTTTGTGTTACACCAAAAAAACCGTTGTCACCTAGAAGGTCACTGGCTTCGTTAGGAGAGAGTTCCGTAATTGGTTTTCCTGTGTAGCCAATATTAGAAAGATTCATACCACTTTCGCTTTGTTTTCCACTTAAAAAGTCTAATATATCTTGGCTTCCTTTTAAAGCACCTTGTGTAAGGCTACTTCCTTTAGTCATATCTGAAGCATTTAATGCAAAAAGAACAATTTGTGCATTCATTGAAAGTGCAACTTCAAAAGCTGACTCTTTAATAGTCTCTTCTAAAGACTTTTCTTTGTTTTTTGGTGCTTTTTCACTTGGCTGTGTCTCATTTTGTTTGAAGGCATTTAGTGCCGTTAAATTATTGTTTTGAACTTGCATATCAAACTCCTTATATTTTCTCTATTATACATTTCTTAAAATTAAATTAACATTAGAGGAAGGGATTAATTTGATAGTTCTTTTTTAGAGAAATTTTTAAGTTGTATGAGTTAAAAGTTGTAGTATATTACGAAAATAAAACCACTCAAGGAAGAGCATGAAAAAGCATTTTAATTTGCAAGTAGAGAACAAAACACCAGATAGACAACTTGACTCAATAAAGTATGAAATACGAAAATATATTAAAAGAGAAAAACGGAAACCATTGCCAGAAGGCGTTGATTTTTGGAAATTTGAGTGTAAATTTGCCAAAAATACAGAAGAACCTAAAGAAATTGATTTTTTAGATATTACAAAATGTATTGATGAAGCTTCAGAAAATGGCTGTGAAACACTCTATATGGAAATTATTGCCACACACGGACATAAAAAACCAAAAGAAGAAATAGCAGAAGAAACATTAGAAGAGATACAAGAAGAAATAACAGAAGAGATACAAGAAGAGAGTTAAATCGTTAACATTTATGAAAACATTTACCGATGAAACTACTTATGAAATATATGAGAGTCTAAAAAATAGTATTGAAAAAATTAAGTTCAATGAAGTTATCTATTTTGCGCTCCCAAATTTTGATTCTAAGGATAATATAACTCTTCAAGACTTGCCAATAAAAGGGTATAAAGCAGTTACAAATTTAGCAGAAACGCTTTTTTGTAAAATGCTGACACCTGAAATTTTGCTTAATAATAATATTAAAATTGGGTTTAAAAAACTAGACACTACAAACAGTTTTCATTCATCTGCAGAGCAAACCCCTGAAAAGTATGGGAAAAGTTCCCTATTTGCAACGCTAAATAAAAACAGTGAACCCACATTTGTAGTACCTTATATTCATGCGTTAAAACGAGTTGAATTAGAAAAAAAATATCGAGTTTTAAACTTAGGTATTAACAGTGGCGATGAGTTTGAAATTATTAGTGAAGTGTTTAAACATATAGATAATATTGAGTTTATTGGAATTGATTATTGTCAAAGTGCAATTAACGAAGCTAAAAAACGATTTGAACATAAAAAAAATTTTACATTTTATGCACACGATATTAATACTCTTGAAGAGTTGACTTTAGGAAAATTTGATTTAATTATTACCATTGGAACCTTACAAAGTTCCAATTTAGATTTTAAACTCACCTTCATGAGTTTAATCCAAAATTATTTAGAAAGAACAGGCTCTTTAATTTTGGGTTTTCCTAATTGTAGGTGGGTTGATGGCGAAATGATATATGGTGCTAAAATGCCCAACTACTCTTTTAGTGAAATGACACTTTTATATAAAGATGTCTATTTTTGTAAAAAATATTTACAGCAAAAGAAATTTAAAGTTACACTTACCGGTAAAGAGTATGTTTTTCTAACAGCAAATGCGTTAAAATAGTTAACGCATTGCTTTTTTTATAGAGTAAACTTCTAGAATTCTCATAATTACCGCTGAAATATAGGGAACACTTTGAATAAATAAAGTAATGGCAAATACATAAATTTCTGTAATTCCTGCACTGTTGGTTAAAATTAAAGCAAAAAATGCACTTAATAAGCAAACGCCTAAAATAGTTTCGTATTTAATAGGATTTTCCGTTGCTTTTTTTATTTTCCCCCCTTTTAATGTTCGTTTAAAAGGTAAACCATCTTTTACAAAACCATCGTACACGGCTTTAAAAATAATTAATTGCAAGCTCATGGAAGCAATAGAACTTAACAGTGTGTGGACTATACTTGCTTTTACTTTCATTCTGTAAAGAATAAAGGTGTGTAAAATATTGACGATAAAGGCTGTAATTATAGGAATAGTTAGAGGAATAGTAGGAATAGTAACCCCTACAAATAAAATAACAGGAACCCATAAAATATTCATTACAGCCATAACAGGACCCATGGCATCGCTTAACCAAAAAAACCAACCGGCAATAAATTTGTTTTTTTGCCGAGCGGTGAGTGTGGTAGAAGAGGGCTTAAACTCTTTATAGTGTTTTTTAAGTATTTGAATAGCACCATATGCCCAACGGTGACGTTGCGTTTTAAAAGCTTCAATAGTATCTGGAAGTAATCCATAACCATAGCGTCTGTTCGTGTAGTGTGCCATGTAACCTGCTTCAAAAAGTCGTAAACCTAACTCACTGTCTTCAACAATGGTATCCGTACCCCAACCGCCAACTTCTAGCATGGCACTTAAACGTACTAATACCATAGTGCCGTGAACTACAATGGCATTTTCTTCATTTCTGTCAATCATACCAATGTCAAAAAACCCTGCATATTCAGCGTTCATAGCTGTTTTAATTAAAGATTCATTGCCATCTCTGTGGTCTTGAGGAGCTTGGACAATGGCAACTTTTGGGTCATCAAATAAAGGCACTAAATCAATTAGCCAAGGCGATTCTACAACATAATCTGCATCAATTACAGCAATAATTTCAGCCTCTTTATTGGTATAATTTAAAGCTTCGTTTAATGCACCTGCTTTAAATCCACTGCAAGTAATGTTTAAAAAAATAAATCTTTCACCCAGTTCTTCACACAATGCTTCAACGGGTTTCCAATAATACTCTTCAGGGGTGTTATTAATAATTACTAATACTTCAAAATTGGGGTATTGGAGTTTTGACAAAGCCAAAAGTGTGGCTTTTAAAACGTGAGGCTGCTCTTTATATGCAGGAACGTGAATAGAGACAAAAGGAATATTAGATGATTTTAAATCTAAAGGAATAAGTCTTGTAGGTGCAATTCCAATTGAACATTTAAAAAGTTCATTGGCTTTTGCTAGAGTGGTAATGACCAAAGGAATCATTAAAAAAGTACCCATTCCCCACATAATCCACATGCCTAAATTCATATAGTTAATAAAAGGATAGGTAATTGCCATTACAATACCAAATGCCATTCCTTGTGCAGCTATGGCATAAGCACAGGCATGATAAAGATTTAATTGTTGATTTCGTAATCCATAAAGTGTTAGAAAAGCTCCAATAATAATGGCAGCTATCATTTGATAAAGCCAATGAGCATTAAGTTCAATTTCTCCACTTAGGTTAAATTTCAACTCTCGTTTAGAGTTGAAAATACCCCAATATTGCCCAACATTTCCCTCTTCATACCCTTTCCATGGTTGGTCAAACGCTTCAATAATATTGTACTCAAAATTATGCTCTTTGGCTAAATTAATAAATCCACGAACAGCAATAGCTTGGTTTTTTATATTAGGCAACGCTTTATTGTTGTTGTATCCATGACTTGGCCAACCCGTTTCTCCTATCTTTATTTTTTGATGAGGAAAAAGAGATACCATATGTAAATAACGGTTTAAAAGAAAGTCATTAAAAATTTCAATAGGAATTTTTTCCCAATAAGGTAAAATGTGAACAGTAATATAAGAGACTGCATTAGCAAGTTCTGGGTATTTTTCCCAAGTGTGCCATACTTCGGCTGTTGTTACTGGTTTTTGTGTCTCTTCTTTGATAAGTTGAATATAGGCTAATAGTTCAACTACATTTAACTCTTCTCGTAAAAGGGTTTCGTTTCCTACAATAATTGAATCTATTGTATCGCTGTAGGTTCTAATTAAAGTAATAGCTCGTTCAATTTCTAACATATTATTTTCATAATTTCTACTTAGCCAAAGACCTAAATCAATCTTCATAGGTGTTTTAGTAGCTTCTCTTAAAATAACAGAGGCATCAGCCGTTGAGTAGGTCCGAATTTTACTTGTTAAAGTAGATAACAGTTCTAAATCGTTTTGAACTTCTTTTCCGCTTAGTATCTTTTTTTCATACCCTTTATAAGGAGAGTAAGAAAGTGATTGAATTTTTTCAGAAGAGTCTTGCAAAAGTGTGATACGATTGTCTTGAGTTATCCAATAAAAAACTTGAAACAAGCCCGCTAGTATAAGCCCCAGAATGATATATCTCACTTATATTCCTTGATGTCATATTAAAAAGAAATAGTATCATTTTTTTAGCGATTTGAAGAAGAAATTATTAAAAATAAACAACTCTTTAAAAGATAAATAAGTAACATAAAAATTGTAATGAAGTTTTAAATTACAGATAAGCTAAAGAGAGTTTTCGTTACAATAATTGTTTCAAAAATGAATGATTTAAAAAGGAGACAAGTGTTTAAAAATAAAGAGAAAAAACTTTTAACTATTATTAAATATTCCCCTTTGTTTTTTGTTTCTATTTTAGCTGTGATAATGAATATTTTAATTTACTGGCAAAATTCCATACACTTTGAAAAAGAGATTAATAAAACCAAAATAGATTTTGAAGATACACAAAAACTACTGGTTGAAACTAAAGTTAATTTAGCTTATAACGATATTATTAATCAAAAAAATAGTATTGAAGAAAATTTAAAGATAGATATTAAAAATAGAGTTTATGAAGCCTATATTATGATTGAAACGCTTTATAAAGAGCATAAAAGTGAAGGTAAAGACAAAGTTATTGAAATTATAAAAAATGCATTAAGAAATGTTAGATTTAATGATAACAGAGGATATTTCTTTATTGATAGTGTCGATGGAACTAAAATATTGCAACCCATTAATCCTGAGTTTGAAGGAAAAAACTTTTTAGAGTTCAAAGACCCTTTGGGGTATGCATTTGTAAAAACTATTAAAGAGACTATTGAAAATAAAAGTGAAAGATACGATGAATATTATTGGTATAAATCCGATGATAAAGCTAATATTTACAAAAAAATAAGCTTTTATAAGACCTTTGAACCTCTTAATTTTGTTATAGGAGCAGGGGAGTATATTGATGATTTTACAAAAGAGGTACAAGCTTCTATTTTAAAAAAATATATAGAGGATATGTCGAATAATCAGAACAACTACTTATTTATTGTTAAATATGATGGTACTTATTTATCGCACGTTAAAAAAGAGTATATTGGACAAAATAGAATAAATTTAATTGATAAAAATGGATTTAAAATTACAGAAGAGATTATTAATACTGCGAAAAATAAAGAAGGTTTTATTCGTTACATTGGTACAATTATGCCAGATACAGGACTTCCTGCTTTAAAAACAACTTATGTAAAAGGGTTTCAAGAGTGGGAGTGGGCATTGGCTGCTGGGTTTTATGATAAGCAGCTTAAACAAACCCTTCTTGAAAAAGAGGATGAATTAAGAGTTAAAAACAAAGAGTACATAAAAAACATTGCTATTGTAAGTGTGCTGTTAACTCTAATCTTAATTGCAATTAGTCTCTATATTTCGAAAACCTTACAAAACTATTTTTTTCAATATAACACTATGATATTAAAAGAGATAAAAGCCAATAAAGATAAAGATAAGCTGCTGTATCAGCAGTCTAAAATGGCTTCTATGGGAGAGATGATAAGCAACATTGCCCACCAGTGGAGACAACCTTTAAGTATGATAACTTCAGTTGCTAGTGGTGTAAAACTTCAAAAAATGGTTAATATCTCAACGCAAGAGAGTGAACTTAAAGCCTTGGATGACATTATGAAAAGTGCACAATACTTGTCAAGCACCATAGATGATTTTAGAGATTTTTTTAAACCTAATAAAGAAAAGTCAGTGGTTTTACTAAATGATGTATTTGAAAAAATATTTAAACTATTAAGCTTTAAGCAAAAAAACAACGATATTAACATTATTAAGAATATAGAAGAGATTCATTTTGAAACCTTTGAAAATGAGTTAATACAAGCAGTGATTAATATTATTAATAATGCCAAAGATGCTTTAGAACATTGTACCAATAAACTGCTCTTTATTGATGCCTATGAAGATAAAAATCAAGTAATTATTGAAATTAAAGACAGTGCAGGCGGTATTAGTAAAGAGAACTTACAAAGAGTCTTTGAACCTTATTTTACCACTAAGCATAAAAGTCAAGGTACCGGAGTAGGTCTTTATATGGTCAAAGAGATATTAACTCGACATATGAATGGCAATATTGAAGTTGAAAACAGCAAATATGAATATGAAGGTAAAACATATGTGGGCGCAAAATTTACAATAATACTCAAAACGTAAAAAAAGTTTGATATTCACAGAAACTACACACTAAAATTGATATAATAGACAAATTTTACTAAGGAATGTGTGTGAATCAAACAAAAAGTATTTTATTAGCATGGATAATATCTTTAATTGCTACATTGGGGAGTCTATTTTTTAGCGAAATTATGAACTTTATTCCTTGTAGTTTGTGTTGGTATCAGCGTATATTCATATACCCTTTGGTTTTTATTTTTTTAGTAAATTTACTCTACCCCGACGATAAAATCTATAAATATTCGTTTCCTCTTGTTAGTATAGGCTTGATTATTTCTATTTATCATAATTTATTGATGTTTAAAATAATACCAGAAACGCTCTCACCTTGCGTACAAGGCGTACCTTGTTCTGTTGCATATATTAATTGGTTTGGCTTTATAACCATTCCCATGTTGTCTTTTGTAGCATATTTATTGATTTTAATTATATTAATTTTAGGAAAAAAAGGAAGTGTTGAAAATGAAAAATAAAAGTGTTGTTGTTTTTGCATTAGTCGCAGCAATTGCTATATTTATTGCTGCAGTATTTGCGTATAAAACAGTTGAATCTCAAAAACTAGAAGAGAAAATGAGTAATGTAAATGTTAATGAGGCTCCTTATATTAGAGATCACTCTATAAAATTTGGTAAAAACCAAAAAAATGTTACCATTATTGAATTTTTAGACCCTGAGTGTGGTTCGTGTGCAGCATTTTATCCTGCTGTTAAAAAGGTGTTGTATGACTATTATGATGAAGTTCAATTAGTTATTCGTTATATGCCTAACCATAAAAATGCACCAAATGTAATTAAAATTTTGGAAGCTTCTAGAAAGCAAGGAAAATATGAAGAGACATTACATGCAGTTTTTGCTTCTCAACACATTTGGGGTGCACATGGAAATCCGAAACCACATCTTCTTTGGAACTTCATAGTTCAAGTAGAAGGATTGGATATTGAACAATTAAGAGAAGATATGAATGACCCAAAATTTGTTGAACTTATGGATATTGATATGCAAGATGCCAGAGAATTAGAATTAACGGGAACTCCTACTTTCTTTGTTAATGGTAAAATGTTAGAAAATTTAACCTATGAAGCATTAAATGCTTTAGTTGAATCAGAAATTTATAAATAAGGATTGAGTTTGAAAAGTTTTTTTACTATTTTACTTTTGGTTATTGTTGCACTCTTTTTTTCAGCTTGTGGTGAAGGTCAAACAAAGAAAGCACAGGTTGTTGAGACAAAAACAAAGAGTGTTCCTGCCCAAAAAACAGTTACATTAAAGACTTTAGAAGAGGCCTCTTTAGAGTTAAGCTTTTCTAATAATGTGTTGCTTTCTAAAGATTTAAACGGGAAAGTGGTGCTTGTTAACTTTTTTGCAACGTGGTGTCCACCTTGTATAGAAGAAATTCCAATGTTTAACAGACTCTATGAACAGTATGGAGATATTTTCGAAATAGTGGGAGTCTTGTATGAAAAAGATAAAACTAAAGAGGAAATGTTAGCTTTTGTTAAAGAGCATAATATTAAATTTCCAGTTACCCTAGGAGCTGAAAACTTTATAGCAGCTAAAATGTTTGATGATGTGAATAAAATTCCTGAATCATTTTTGTTTTCAAAAGAGGGGTTTTTGTTTGAGAAATACGTAGGTATTGTAAACGAAAAAGTAGTTGAAGAGTATTTAACTCAGAACAAATAATAAGAATTAAAACAGCAAAAAGTAAAAAGGTAAATTCCTTTTTTACTTTTTATTAAGGTCTCTTAACAAGGGTTCCAGTTTTGCTTTTAGTGTTTCTGCACTAAAGGGTTTCACAATATAGTTATTTACACCACTTTTTAAAGCCGTAACAACTTCAGATTTTCCACCTTCTGTTGTAATCATTAAAATAGGAGTTGTAGCGTATTTAGGAAGTGTTCTTAGATTTTTTACTAATTGCAAGCCATTCATTTTTGGCATATTCCAATCGGTTAAAACTAAATCATATTTTGTAGATTTTAACTGCCCTAAAGCGTCCATTCCGTCAACTGCTAATCCAATATAATCTTCATCTATTCCAATTTGTTTTACAACGCTTGAAATGATTCTTCTCATTGTTGAACTGTCATCAACTATCATAACTTTTATATTCATTGCTTTTCCTACAGGAAGATAAGTAATTACTGATATGTAAAAACTTTTATTTATACAAGTGTCTATTATACCATTAAAATATTTAAAAACTTAATAAAATAATTATTTTCTTTCGAAAAGAACAAACTCTTTGTAAAAAATGAGAAACATACGAGAAATATGTAAGAAAGAGTGATTCTGTATATTATTTTTTATAAAGATAAGTTTGGGTACATTATTGAAAAAAAGGAGCAACTATGAACTATTTTTTATTACTTTTAATAGCATTGATTCTTATTATAACAATTTTTGTAATATTTGGAAAAAAATTAAAAGTAGCTGGTAAATCTGCATATGTAAAGAAAAATGAAATAATTATAAATTATAAATTTCAAATGAAAGAGCTTATTTTAACTCATAAAAATAACCAAGAGAGATTAAAAGAAGAAAAAATAAAATTTATTAAAAATGCCAACCAAGAATTAAGTAAAAATATCTTTTTTACTCAAGAAGAAATTAGAAAAATAATCTATGAGTTAACGATGCTATAATCTCTTTTATAAATATGTTTGGATATAATAATTTTTAAATTATGTAATAAATTAAGGGGCATATTATGAAATTGCAAGGTGTAACAATAGATTTTAATGATAGAAAAACATGTGGACTTCTTCCTACTTTGTGCTTACAATGGGACGAAAAATATGATGAACTTGAAGACAATGAAGAATTATTGAAATATTGGGAAAATAATCTTAATGCCATTATTGCTAAAACAACAAAAATTGTGAGTGGAAATATAGGAACAAAATCTATTGTTTACTCCAACGATGAAGAAGCAATTTCACTAATAAAAGAAATTTTTAAAGATTTAGAACTTAAAACTATTGAATATGAAGATATTATAAAATGTGAACATTGTTTGAAATATGATTATTTGGACAAAGAGTTTAAAAAATAATACGTTAGGGTTAGAATGTCTTTTAAATGAGAACTTTAATCGGAAATTAACGAAAGATTATATACTCTTCGAAATATTATAAAGGTTTTTAAAATAATGGAAAAAATTGAAACAGTAAATGCGTTGAAATTAAATTTTTTAGAATTGTGGAAAAATATCTCTGATGAAGAGACGCAATCATTAATTAAATATCAAAATACTACTGTTGTAGAGAATAAAATTAAAAGTCATTGTACTGTTGAGTTTGATTTAGACAAGACTATGTTAACATTTCATAGTTATGCTTCCATTGCCTATTTGTCGGCTGAACTTATTGTGAATGCTAAGATATTTTTAGATAATAATAAAAAGAACTACATTTTACTTGCAAGAAAAATAATAAAAAATAATTTAATGTTTTGTATTGTTTACTCTAATATTAAAGAGTTAAGTCAATATCCTGCGTTAGGAATTAGTGTAGATAATATGATTGAGTTTCTTGAAAGCAACAATTCAGAAGAACGCCTTAAAGAACACTATAAAACAGCAATAAAATAATTTTTATATTATACTAAGCTGGTGATTTTTAAAAAACTCAGCACTGCCTATCCAGTTATCTGGTTCTTGAATAAACACAAGGATATTTTCTAAAATTTCTTTATGTTTTATCTCTTCTTGAGCAATGTTCATAAAAATAGTTTTTTCATTTTCATCGGTTAATTCTTTGGCTTTTGTTACATAAAAAGCATAAGATTCATCTTCTCTTTTAATTGCATCTTCATAATATTTTACATCATCTTGGTTAAGGTCAACACTATTTTTTTGAGAACTTAGTGTTTCAAAAATAGTTTTAGTGTCAGTTGAAATATCTAAAGCATTAATATCTTGACCATCTTTGTCTCGCATACTTTTAAAAACTTGATAATGCTTCACTTCAGCATCGGCTAAAATGGTAAACACTTTTTTTAATCCATCGTTGGGTGATTTCGCTGCTAACTCACGGTAGTAGGCTTCTCCCTCTTTTTCTACTTTCATTGCATAATCATAAACATTCATTTTAGCTCCTTTAAATTCTGTAATTAAATATTATCTAAGATAGAAACTTATGTCAATGAATTTTTTAAATAAGTGTAAAGAAAGAGTGATTTAAAGCACTCTTTATTCATATGAAATAGGTTCAACAGTATCTTTTTTAAAACACTCTTTAATTGAAGCGGTAATAGAGTTTTTAAACTTTAAATTTTCACCAGGGTTTGAAAACTGCAATAGACTGACTGAAAACTCTAAAGAGCGTTCTTTTTTATAAGCAAAAGCAACTTTTTTTCCAAGTTTTACGCTGTTATCGTAAATGGCTTTGGCATATTCAAAAATATAAGGGAACTCTTTAGCATTGAGTTTATCGCCCCATGCAAAAAATACAAACCTTCCATTGGGAATATAATTTTGAGCATCTACATACATAATATCTCGTTCAAACTCTGTATTTAAATTGGAATTGTATTTTTCTAAATCGGCATTAAATTTCATAAGCAAAGTACTGGCATTGATATTTTTTTCATTTAAATTAAATAAGTTTTTAAACTCTATTAATTTTCCTTCGCAGTTTTTTATGGCATTTTTAAAAACAGTTAGTGTATTTTCAATTTGCAGTTCAACCATTTCACCATATGCGTCAAACTCTTGATCGAGTAAAAATTTGTTGGAATCGTATCCTACGGGAGCTACATAAGGGTTATAGAAAAATACTGTACCTACAATAAAATTCTTTCTTTGTTTATGAGTTTGAATCATGGCTTTAATCTCAGTAACAGTTACGGTTTCATTCTCTTTTGGAAAGTACAAATAACTCGAAGTTAAAAAAACTTCATCATATTTGGTTTCTAGTGTTCCAAAATATTGCATAGTTGACCTTTGTTTTTTTTAAATGTTAGCAAATTTTTCTAATAATATGGCTTACAGAATTTTTTAAAACAAATTAACGAGATCTTCTAAGCTATTAATAAAATAGGTTGCTTGTGAAAAATCATGAGTTTTTGTAAACTCATTTTTGACAATGGCACACTCTATTTTGGCATTAAAAGCAGAGCTAAGACCTCGTTGTGAATCTTCAATAACCAAGGCTTCTTCTTTCTTGGCATTGAATTTTTTCAATCCTTTTAAGTAAGGTTCTGGGTGGGGTTTGGCAAATTCATAATCTTCAACGCACAAAGTAAAATCCATAAAATCAATAATGC
The DNA here is from genome assembly GCA_041672955.1 of Arcobacteraceae bacterium. GTDB lineage: Bacteria > Campylobacterota > Campylobacteria > Campylobacterales > Arcobacteraceae > Marinarcus. The sequence goes on along the minus strand of JBAYYP010000008.1, from coordinate 35,324 downwards.
CTCTTTTATTGTGAATTAATTCAAAATCTACTCTTCTAGAGGTGGTTACTATGCCCATTTTGTATCTTTTAGAGAGCTCCTTTAACACTTCTTTAACATTGGGAATTTCAATCTCTTCGTGCTGTAAATAGTATTGATATAAGGTATCTCTTTTTATCCGACAGCTATCAATTATGGTTTTAGAAATATTATGTTGCTGTGCTATTTCCCATGCAGTTCCTCCACGAGCCATAATAGTTAAATAGTCATCTTGGCTTAAAGTTAATCCTAACTCTTGTTGGAGTATTTTTGCATTTGCTTTAAAATAAAAAGGTTCGGTTTCTACTAGAACACCATCGTTGTCAAAAAGAAGGAATTTTTTCAAAGTTAAGATTCCTTATCTTTATGTAAAGGCAAAACAAGAGTGAATTTCGCTCCCGAATGTTCTTCGTTTTCATAAAGGAATTGAGTATTTTGAACGGATATTGTGCCATTAAAATGCTTTGTTATCATTTCATAACACATATAAAGACCAATTCCAATGCCTTGAGATTTAAATTTAGTGGTGAAATAAGGTTCAAATATTCGACATAAAATACTCTCTTTTATTCCTTTAGCATTGTCTTTTATTTCAATATAAATTGTATCTTTTCTTTTATAAACATCAATAAAAATCACTTTTTTATTGAGTTTCAATGCTGCAAATGCTTCTTTAGAATTGTTTAAAATATTAATTAACATTTGCATTAGTTCATTTTCAATGCCATAAATATTGGCTTTATTAACTTGCGTAATAATTTGTATACCGTGTTCTGTAAACTGAGAAGAGATAATATTAAGTGTTTTTTCTATGGTTTTTTCAATTTTAAAAATATCTTTTGTAGTTTTTGGTTCAAAAAATTCTTTAAACTCTTCAATAGTTTGTGAAAGGTATTGAGCATTGTCATTGATTATTTGCGTAAAAGAGAAAAAATCTTCTTCATTTAAGGTATTAAACTCATATTTTAAAGATAACCCAGATGAAGCAGTGGTCATAGTAGATAAAGGTTGTCTCCATTGGTGGGCTATGTTGCCTATCATATCGCCTAGGGCGTTCATTTTGGATTGTTGGGCTATTAGCATATCTTTATCATGATTTTTTTGTATCTCTTGGGCAATTTTATTTTTATATTTTATAAAGAGTTTTTGAATAAGTTTTGATATATATATGGAAATAAAGGTTAATAATAACGTTGTAAAAAGACTAACAACGAGCATATTAACAATATATTCATCATTGGCTTTATTAAGAGTTTCTTGTTTCTCGGAAATTTTAGCGTTAAGCTCATTTTCATTAAATCCAGCACCTATTAGAAAGTTCCAGTCAGGCACACTTTTTAAAAAAGAAGTTTTAATATAAGATTCATTAGAATGGACTGATGGGTCATAATATTGAACAAAACCATCTCCTTTTTGAGCTGTTTTTATAATTTCCTTAACATAATATTTTCCTGTTTTATCTTGTTTGTTGAGTATGTTTTTTCCCATAAATTCTTTGTTGGGATGGCTTAAAATATTTCCCTCATAATCAAGAATAAAAACATAACCATTTTGTCCAAACTCTACTTTAGGAGTATATTCAAAAATATCTTTCTTTAAAATATTTTCAAAATCATCAAGATAATAGCCACTTGCTATAAACCAGTTAAGTCCGTTAATATTTTTTAAATACCCAATTTTCTTCTCTTTTTTGTTTTTTTCATTGGGTTTAAACCAATACCACTCATAAAAACTCTCTTGATTTTTTTTAGATAAGGAAACCATATTTCGAAATAAATATGTGCCATTTGGGTCTTGAATGGTTAAAACATTGGTGTTTTCAAGTTCTGGTAAAAAAGGGTGAAAAATCATTTCACCCTCTTGTGAGACAATAAAAAAATATCCAATGCCTTCATTAAATCTTAACTCTTGAAGTGATTTCTTGATAATTTTTTTAATCTCTTTTTCACTTTTTTCATGGTGATATAAATAAATTTCACTAATTAAAGCATGAGCTATATTGACATTTTCTTTAATATTTTTTTTCAGTAAAACAGAGGTTTGCTCTTTTTGGTGCAAAATAAATGAAGAGACTTTTTCAACTTCGTTTTTAATGAGTTCTTTATTGGTTTTGGTAAAGTCTTCTTTTAGTTGAATAATTTCATTTTAAAAGCGTACAAATTGACGAGATAAATTAGCATAATTATTAAGGCAGAAAAAATTATAGTAATGATTGCAGGAGAAAATTTTAAAAATTTTAAAATATTTTGTTCTGTTACATTTATTTTCACAGTAATTCCTAGAATTTTAAAAATTATAACATAAAAGAAATGGCTTGTAAACAGCCATAGGAATGTTATTTTTTATTGACTTAATTGAAGATTAAAATATTAAAGATGTCTTATTTAGTAATTATAATGTAACTAAATTATGATATTATTTTTTTCTTTAAATAATTAAGTAGAAAGTTAAGGATAAAAATGACTGAAATGATTTTGAACTTTATAGAGACTTCAATTTATGTTGGTTTGAGCATGGCTTTAATTCTTGTTCTGTTTTATTTACTGACACAACTTAACAAGTTGAGTATCTCAAGAAGATGTTTGAAAAAAGGTATTAAATTGAAGTGTATTAAATGGGAACCATTTAGTGCAACAAGCTATAAATTTTGCAATTTTATTAACCGACGATTTTATTTAGTAGAGTACATTAAGAAAAATGGACGTGTCTCTAAAACAAGATTAAAAACCTCTTTTATTCTTTAGAATTATTAAAACCGCAATAATCTTAACACTATCATAATATATTTATTACAAACTTGCTATACTCTTGCGAATTTTATTAAAGCATAACGCATTAGTTTGCTTTAAAAACTATAATACAATGGAGTTTTTATGGGTAGAGCCTTTGAATACAGAAAAGCTGCAAAAATGAAAAGATGGGGAAATATGTCTCGTATTTTTCCAAAATTAGCAAAAGCCATTGAAATGGCTGCAAAAGCTGGACTTCCTGATCCTGAAATGAATTCAGCACTAAGAACAGCTATTTTAAATGCTAAAGCTGAAAATATGCCAAAAACGAATATTGATGCAGCTATTAAACGAGCAAGTGGAAAAGATGCTGCTAATTTTACTGAAGTTAACTTTGAAGGAAAAGGTCCTCACGGAGTTTTAATCTTTATAGAAACAGCAACAGACAACAATACAAGAACAGTTGCTAATATTAAAATGCATTTTAATAAATGCGGTGGAACACTTTCACCTACGGGTTCTTTAGAGTTTATGTTTGACAGAAAAGCTATTTTTGAGTTTAATAAAACAAAAGATATGGATTTAGAAGAGTTAGAATTAGAACTAATAGATGCAGGTCTTGAAGAGATTGAAGAAGAAGAGGGGCTTGTTTTAGCGTATGCTAACTATACCGATTTTGGAAATATGACTCAAAAATTTGAAGAGTTAGGAATTGAGTTAATTAAAGCGGAGTTAAAAAGAATTCCAAATAATCCTCATGAATTTACTCAAGAGGAGCAAGATGATATGATAAAAATACTTGAAAGATTAGAAGACGACGACGACGTTCAAGCAATTTATACCAATATTGCGTAAGTAATACATAGGAGCTTTCCTATGTATTGTTCTGTATATTTTCCTATGATTTCTCAATTTTTCTAATAATAGTTTTTATGTTTTCAATTCTAGTATCAGAGTTAGGGTGCGTAGAGAAAAACTCTATGCCTTGGTCGTTTCCATTGCTCATATTTTCCCAAAATTTTACCGCTTCGTGCAGATTATATCCCGCATCTTTCATTAAATAAATACCAATTTCATCGGCTTCACTCTCTTGCATTCTTCCATAAGGCATTAAAACACCGTATTGGCTTCCTAATCCAAATGCCACATTAAATGCTTGTGTATATTGTGAACCTTGTGTACCTAAAACAATAGTACCTACTGTTTGAACGCCTTGTGCAAGCATTCCTGTACTCATTCTTTCAGCCCCATGGCGTGCTAAAGCATGGGCAATTTCATGTGAAATTACTGTGGCCAGTTGGTCATCGTTTTTTGCTACACTTAAAATTCCTGTATAAACAACGACTTTTCCTCCGGGAAGACAAAAAGCATTTTTTTCATCACTTTGGACTAAATTAAACTCCCAGTTAAAGTCATCTCTTTTAGCAACTTTAGCAATACGTTGACCAATCTCTTTAACTTTATTGGCTTCTTTAGTGTTTGTAATTACTTTTGATTGAGCAAGTGTCTCTTTATAAGAGGCTTCACCTAAAGAGAGTTCTTGTGATTGTGAAAGCAAAATAAGTTGACTTCGATTGGTGTAGGGTGTTTTAGTGCTGCAACTTGTAAAGATGGTCATAATAATACTTATTAGCAAAAGGTGCTTTAATTTCATGTAACTTCCTCGTATTTTAATAAATTTAATAAAAGAAACTTTAGCATTTTTTCCTTTAATCCTGACACGGATTATGAAAAAAGAGAATTATATTAAAAATTGAAATGTTATTTTTAGGAGCTTTGAATATTGCTTAAAAATAAATGTACAATTATTGTACAAAGCAAAATAAGTTAAAGTTAAAATTTCAAATTAAAGAGTAGGAGAATGAAATCATTTCTTCTTAAAATTAATAGAATTTCAATAAAGATTGGTTTAAATCAATTTTGTTTGTTGCAAATGCTTTTTGTGTAACCAATTTAAACAATAAAAAAAACTTGTGCATAAATTACAATAATTGTACATATTTAAAAAGTTCAATATGATATACTATTAGCACTTAAATAAACAGGAGATATATATGAGTTTAATTGCTGAGTATAAAGCACACACACAAGAAAGAGCGAATGAAGGAAATCTACCTCCATTGCCATTAACAGCAGCTCAAACAGCTCAATTAGTAGAGTTACTAAAAGCTAGCAATGTTGTAGAAGCTGACTATTTATTGGATTTATTTACCAACAAAATCAACCCAGGTGTGGATGATGCAGCTTATGTTAAAGCAGCATTTTTAAATGATATTGTTCAAGGGAAAGTAACATGTTCTGTAATTTCTAAAGTTAAAGCTATTGAAATTTTAGGAACAATGATGGGTGGATTTAACGTAACACCACTAGTAGATGCACTTAAAATTGCAGAAGTTGCAGATGCAGCTGCTGAGCAATTAAAAAATACTATCCTTGTTTATAATTCATTTAATGATGTTAAAGAGTTAATGGATAAAGGCAATGTGCAAGCAAAAGAAATCATCCACTCTTGGGCAAATGCTGAGTGGTTTACTAATAAACCCGCTTTAGAAGAAGAGATTACATTAACCGTATATAAAATTCCTGGTGAAACCAATACAGATGATTTATCTCCTGCAACGGTTGCATTTACACGTTCAGATATTCCATTGCATGCAACAGCAATGTTACAATCACGAATGGAAAAACCATTAGAAATGATGGCTTCTTTAAAAGAAAAAGGTCACCCATTAGCATATGTTGGTGATGTTGTAGGAACTGGAAGTTCAAGAAAATCTGGGATTAACTCAGTTCAATGGCATATGGGAAGAGATATTCCAGGTGTTCCTAATAAAAGAACAGGTGGAGTTGTAATTGGTTCAATTATTGCTCCAATTTTCTTCAACACTGCAGAAGATTCAGGGTGCTTACCAATTGAAGCAGCGGTTGATGCGTTAGAAACAGGTGATGTTATTACTGTTAAACCATACGCTGGTGTAATTCTTAAAAATGGTGCAGTAGTTTCACAATTTACTTTAGCTCCAAATACATTAACTGACGAAATGAGAGCAGGTGGAAGAATTCCATTAATTATTGGTAAAGGCTTAACTGCAAAGGCCAGAGAAGTATTAGGATTAAAAGCATCTGAACTGTTTATAGCTCCTACTCAACCAGCTGATGATGGAAAAGGATATACACAAGCTCAAAAAATGGTAGGACGAGCATGTGGTATTAAAGGTGTAAAACCAGGTATGTATGTTGAACCAATTTGTACAACAGTAGGTTCACAAGATACAACAGGACCAATGACCAGAGATGAGATTAAAGAGCTAGCTGCTTTAAGTTTTGGGGCAGATATGGTTATGCAATCATTTTGTCACACAGCTGCGTATCCAAAACCAGCAGATATTAAATTAAGACATACACTACCTGATTTTATTAACTCAAGAGGTGGTGTAACGCTAAGACCAGGTGATGGTGTTATTCACTCATGGTTAAACAGACTTTGTCTGCCAGATACTGTAGGTACGGGTGGAGATTCACATACAAGATTCCCAATTGGTATTTCATTTCCAGCTGGTTCTGGGCTTATTGCATTTGCAGGAGTTACGGGTATGATGCCTTTAACAATGCCTGAGTCTGTACTAGTACGATTTAAAGGTGAAATGCAACCAGGAATTACGCTAAGAGATTTAGTAAATGCCATTCCATACCAAGCCATTCAAGACGGGCTTTTAACTGTTGAGAAAAAAGGTAAGAAAAATATTTTTGCAGGAACTATTGTTGAAATTCAAGGGTTACCAGATTTAAAAGTTGAACAAGCATTTGAATTATCAGATTCAGCAGCAGAAAGAAGTGCGGCAGCTTGTTCTGTACAATTATCAAAAGAGCCAATTATTGAGTACTTATCTTCAAACATTGCTTTAATTGAAAAAATGATTGAAGAGGGTTATGAAGATGCGAAAACACTTCAAAGAAGAGCGGACAAAATGAAAGAGTGGATTAAAAATCCAGAACTTTTAGAACCAGATGCAGATGCTCAATATAAACAAATTATTGAAATTGACTTAAACACCATTACAGAACCAATATTAGCTTGTCCTAATGATCCAGATGATGTTGATACATTAACAAACATTAAAAACGACCCAAAAAGAATTCAAAAAATTGACGAAGTATTCGTAGGTTCTTGTATGACAAATATTGGTCTTTTTAGAGCGTTAGGTGAAGTACTTAAAGGTGAGGGTGAAGTTCCTACTAAATTATGGATTGCACCACCAACAAAAATGGATAAAGAGCAATTAGTAGAAGAGGGATACTACGCTATTTTTGCAGCTGCTGGTGCTAGACTTGAAATTCCTGGATGTTCTTTATGTATGGGTAACCAAGCACAAGTAAGTGAAGGAGCGGCAGTATTCTCAACAAGTACACGAAACTTCGATAACAGACTTGGAAAAGGTTCTCAAGTTTACTTAGGATCAGCAGAAGTAGCAGCGGTTACGGCACTTCTAGGAAGACTTCCAACAGTAAAAGAGTACATGGAAATTGTACCTAAGAAAATTACTGAAAAAAACAAAGACGGTGTTTATAAATACTTAAACTTCCACCAAGTAACGCAAGAGCAACTAAGAAACTTAGTTCACTCTTAATAAATTTTCTTAAGCCCAAACTCTTGGGCTTAAGATTTTTCTTCTTTTTAATCTCTATTAACAACTTTTACAATATAATAAATCAATTTATAAAAAAGGTCTGTTTTGTCAGCTAAAGAGAGTAAAAAAACATCTATTATTGAAAATTCACTTAAACTTTTTTCCCAAAAAGGGTTTTATAATACTACTATTCCCGATATTGCAAAAGCCATGAAAATGAGCGTAGGCAATATGTATAACTACTTTGCTTCAAAAGAAGAGTTGGCAAAATGTGCCATTAAATATTCTACGAATATTTTAGCGCTTGAACTGCGAGAAGTAAATAATGCACCCCTTTCTTCAAGAGATAAAATTTTTGAATTTACACGACGATATTTTCTAAAAGTTAAAGAAAACCCTGAAATTATTGAGTACTTTTTACGCGTATACCTATCTAATCGAGAGGTATTTTCAAACGGGTGTGAAGGCTTTTTATGTGTGGGTGAATTTGTAACGGAAGTGATGATTTTACTTGAAGAAGGGGCTTCTAAAAAAGAGTTCAGAGACCAAGATTTTTTTGCTGCTTTTGGAATGTTTATGGGAAGTTTAGGGGGATTTGCTTTTTTAAGTGGAGAAAAAGTATTGGAAAAAGATTTAATGCAATACAGTGATTTAATTGCTGAAAATATCTACAGAGCCTTAAAGTATGAGGAATAAACCCAAAATTGTTTGGCTTCAAGCACTTACGTGCAATGGGAATACCCAATCTTTTTTAAGTTCAAATCATGCTCGATTTGAAGATTTTTTAAATGCTTTTGAATTGGTCTATCATCCTAGTTTAACACACAATATCTCTTTAGAAGATGTTTTAACCTCAGATTTTTTGATTGATTTTTTACTTATTGAAGGCGCAATCAGTTCCAATACTCTCTTTTTTTCTTTAAACAATGAAAGTGCTAAAAATATTTTACAACAATTAGCCAAACGCTCTTTATATATAGTTAGTGTTGGAAGTTGTGCTTCATATGGGGGAATTCACGCAAAATTTGAAAAAAATAGCGACATACATGGTGTTGAAAAAAGCTTAGAAAACATTAAGTGCCTCTCTGCTCATAAAATTATTAACTTAACGGGGTGTCCTGTGCATCCTGAGTGGATACTTCAAACGCTTTTTACGTTAAAAAGTAAAGGGACAATTGTTTTAGATGAAAAAAATCGCCCCGTAGAGTTGTACTCTCCTTTGGCACACCATGGGTGTGTCAGAAATGAGTATTTTGAGTGGAAAGTAGAAGCTCATACGTTTGGGCTAAAAGAGGGATGTTTATTTTATGATCAAGGGTGCAGAGGTCCTATGACACACAGTTCGTGTAATAAAATTTTATGGAATGATATTAGCAGTAAAACACGAGTAGGAATGCCTTGTATTGGGTGTACTGAATTTGATTTTCCAAGAGAAAACCTTTTTGAAACCAAAAAAAATATTGGAATTCCTGCTGAAGTGCCATTGGGTATTAGCAAACGAGCCTATTTGTCGTTAACGGGTGTGGCAAAAACCTTTAAAATAGAGAGATTAAATAAGAAGATAATAGATGAAAACAGTTGATATTATTGAAAGAATAGAAGGGGAAGCCAAGCTTCACTTAACATGGAAAAATAAAAGAGTAGAAGAGGCTCAAATTGCTTTTTTAAATTTTAGAGGCTTTGAGTATATTTTACAAAATAAACCTATTTTAGATGCGTTGGTTTATACGCCTCGTATTTGTGGTATTTGTGGACAAGCTCATTTGTATGCAACAGTAAGCGCTATAGAAAATATTTACACACAAGCAAAGATGCCTTTAGAAATTACGCCTAAAGCAAAAAGTTTACGAGAATTGGGGCTAATTATAGAGATACTTCAAAGTCATATTAAATGGTTTTATATGTTTATCATGCCCGATATGAATCAACACTCCTCTTTATTTGATGAGAAATTTGTGCCCTTAAAAGGAAAAAGTTGGCTTAAAGCGCAAGAAGCTTCAAGCAATATTATTAAAGCATTAGCAACCTTTGCAGGGCAATGGCCACACACTTCGTATATGATTCCAGGAGGAGTTGTAAGTGACCCTACGCATATGGATATGATTTTTGTAGAAAATTATATTGATAAAACCATTGTTTATTTTGAAGAAGAGATTGTAGGGCTTAGTTTAGAAAAATATTTAAGTTTTTCAAGTTATAAAGATTTGGGGTTTATTAATGCAGATTTGAAGTTGTTTATTGAGATGAGTTTTGAACAAGGGTTTGAAAATATTGGAAAATCTTACAACAGATTTTTAAGCATTTCCGATGACTTAGGCTTTGTGCAAGGAAAAATAAAACATAAAAATGTGATGAAAATTAATTTAAATAAAATAGAAGAGAATGCTGACTTTACCTTTGATGCAGAAATTACAAAACAAAAAAAAGAGAAATATACGTGGTCTAAAAATGTAAAATATGACCAACAGTTTTATGAAACAGGTCCGCTTGCTCGTGCGTTAATTCAAAACAGAAAGTTTATAAAAGCTATCCATAAAAAATATTCAGACAGTGTGTTTACAAGAGTTATGGCACGAATGGACGAAATTGCATTTTTATTGCAAAAAAGCAAAACTATTTTAGGGTCAATTACTATTAGTGAAGCTTCATTTATTGAACCAAAACTTCAATTAAAACAGTTAGATAGTGGGTTTGGAGTAGGTGTTATTGAAGCCACGCGAGGCTCTTTAAAACATGAGGTGGTTATAAAAAATGGAATTATACAACGCTATGATGTTATTACTCCAACGGTATGGAATTTAGGATCTGGAACTGCACTTGAGTATGGTGTGGCACAAAAAGCTATTATTGGAACGAAATCTTTACATGAAGCTACTATTGTTTTAAGAAGTTTTGATGTTTGTTCGGTTTGTACTACGCATTAAATAAAATAGCCAAAAAGTGTGTAAATTTGAAACACTATAGTTATAATTTAAAAAATATTTTTCTTTTTAAAATTATTGTAAAGATTGAAACAAATATATAGGTAAACAAAATATACAAATGAACAGTCATTCATGAGAACCCCTTACTTTAACTATTCCTTAAAAAAATTGACAATGTTAGAAAAAAGTGTTAAACTAAAAAGTTACAATAGTGTTATTACTTTGCTATGCTAATGCTACGAATAACGCTATATTAAGGATTGTCCTTAAGTTTCGTATAAGTGTTAAAAGAGTACTTTTTTAAAAGTAAATGAACATTCATATAGGAGGAGAAAATGGCTACAGATTCGCAAGAGATGGTAAAAAAGATTTTTACACAAAAATCCGCACGCGTAGATACCAATAAAGGGCAAGAGTATTACGACTCTTTATTTTCTAAAATGAAAGCAAGGTTGGATGCGTTACGACAAACACCCCAACTTAAAGACATGGATATGATGGATGTCATAGAGAGTGAAGGGGTTAACAGAAGAGATTTTATGAAGTGGGTAAGTGCAACCACTGCTACACTTATGCTTCCTCCTATGTTTGTTCCTCTTGTTGCAGAAGCCACTGAACTTATGAACAGAGTACCTGTAATTTGGATTGAACTGCAAGATTGTGCAGGAAACTCTGAAGCACTTTTACGAAGCAGCGCACCAACAGTTGATGAACTGCTTTTTGATGTATTAAGTTTAGAATTTCACGAAACACTCATGGCAGCTTCAGGACATCAAGCTGATGCACAATTAGAAGATGCCATGCATACATTTAAAGGAAAATACCTTCTTTTTGTAGAAGGAGCTATTCCTTTGGCTATGAACGGGCAATATGGAACCATTGGAGCTTCAGGAGAGACCTTTAAAGAGCATTTAGAAAGGTTAGCCAAAGATGCAGCTGCGGTGGTTGCGGTTGGTACGTGTGCTACTTTTGGAGGCGTTCCAGCAGCTGCTCCAAACCCAACGGGTGCAGTAGGAGTTATGGATATTGTTAAAGGAAAAACGATTATTAATATTCCTGCGTGTCCTGCTAACCCTGCTAATATGGTTGGGGTTGTGTTGCACTATATTTTAAGTGGACAAGCACCTGAACTTGATTCACTGTTGCGACCAAAGTTTGCATTTGGGTATAGAATTCACGATAACTGTGAAAGAAGAGCACACTTTGATGCGGGTGAATTTGTTGAAGAGTGGGGAGATGAAGGGGCTAAAAACAACTTTTGTCTTTATAAAGTTGGGTGCAAGGGTCCAATGACTTTTAATAACTGTTCAATTATAAGATACAACGAAGGAACAAACTGGCCAATTGGCGTAGGGCGTGGTTGTATTGGATGCAGTGAACCCGATTTTTGGGATAAATATGCGTATGAAAGACCTATGGCTGATGCTAAAATTAAAGCTCCCACGGGTGGTGTTGAAAAAACAGTCGATGAGTTTGGTTTAGGGTTATTAACCGTTACAACCGTAGGAATTGCAGCACATGCTATTATGAGTGCCGTTGCAGGTAAAAAATCAGAGATAGGAGATGACAATGAGTAAGAAACATATAGTAATAGACCCCATTACAAGGATTGAAGGGCATTTAAGAATTGAAGCCATTATCGATGAAAACAATGTCATTACCGATGCTTTTAGCAGTTCAACAATGTTTAGAGGAATTGAAGAAATTTTAAAAGGAAGAGACCCACGAGATTGTGGGTTACTTGCCATGAGAATTTGTGGAGTATGTACAGGAACGCATTATTTAAGAAGTATTGAAGCCGTTGAACACGCGTTTAATGTCACCGTTCCAAAAAATGCACGAATTGTACGAAACCTAATGTTGGGTGGTTTGTATGCACATGACCATATTGTTCATTTTTATCATCTCCATGCACTGGATTTTGTTGATATTACTAAAGCTTTGGAAGCGGATCCTCAAAAAGCAGTTGATGAAGCACATAAATGGGCAGATATTGCAAAAACAAACCCATGGAATGCGAGTGTGAGCCAATATAAACAAGTTCAAGAACGAGTGGCTAAATATGTGAAACAAGGTCGGCTTGGAATTTTTGGAAATGCTTATTGGGGAAGTAAAGCGTATAAGCTAACGCCTGAACAAAACTTAATAGGGCTTTCACACTATTTAGATGCGCTAGAAGTGCAAAGAGATTTAGCTAAAGCGTTGGCTATTTTTGGTGGAAAAAATCCGCATCCGCAATCACTGGTTGTGGGAGGGGTTACATGTGTTCAAGATATTAAAAACCCTTCACGAATTGCTGAGTATAAAACCATTATGAAAAAAGCTCAAAAGTTTACTAAAGAGGCGTATTTACCAGATATTTATATGGCTGGAACAATGTATGCCGATGAAGCACTAGCAGGTGTAGGCGGAGGAATTGGAAACTTTTTATCGTATGGAGATTTCAACTTAGATGACTTGCCATTTTACAAAGCAAAAAGACTTTTCCCAAGTGGAATCGTGTTAAATAAAGATTTAACTAAAGTGTTCGACCTTGACCAAACTAAAGTTACAGAAGACGTAACCCATGCTTGGTATGAGGGGAACACTAATTTACACCCGTATGATGGCGTGACTCATCCTAAATATACAGGATTTGCTAAAAAAGAGAATGGTATTGCATATTTGGATACTAAAAATAAATATTCGTGGATTAAATCGCCCTTATATGACGATGAAAGAATGGAAGTGGGACCCTTAGCACGAATGGTTATTGGAGTCGCACGAGGCGATGAGTTAATTACAAAATATGTAACCACTTTTCTAAAAAATGGCAATTTACCCGTAAAAGTTCTTTTTTCAACCATTGGACGAACAGCTGCACGTGCTATTGAAACAGAGTTAATGGTCGATAAATGTATTGAGTGGGCAGACGAGTTGGCTGCAAATGTTGCCAGTGGAGATTTAAGCACATGGACAGAGTTTGATTTTGATAAAGTGTCAAAAAATGCTCAAGGATATGGAATGGCTGAAGCACCAAGAGGCGCTTTAGGGCATTGGATTAAAATTAAAGACGGTAAGGTTGAAAACTATCAAACGGTAGTGCCTTCAACATGGAACGCAGCTCCTAGAGACTATAAAGAGAGATTGGGCGCGTATGAAGCTTCACTAGTAGGAACAAAAGTAGTTAATCCCGAAGAGCCTTTAGAAATTATTCGTACCATCCATAGTTTTGACCCTTGTATTGCGTGTGCGGTTCATATTATAGATACGAACGGTAAAGAGTTAAGTGTATATAAGGTAGATCCCTTAGGAGCCAGTCGTGGATAAATTCACTAAGGTTGAGAGAATGACTCCAGCTATGAGAACCATTCACTGGCTGAATGCGATTTGCATGGTTGTTGCAGTTGCAACCGGGCTTTATATTGGGCATCCTTACTATCAAACATTTATAGCAGATCCTGCTGTAGATAAATACGTGATGGCATGGAACCGATGGGGGCATTTAATTGCTGCCATTATTTTTGACGTTACAGCCATTTTAATTGGGTATTTGTATCTTTTTTCACGATTTGAAAAACCGTATAAAAAGATATTGCCTACGAAGAAAAATTTTGTAGAGTTTTGTGAAGTTTTTTTTAATTTAATTACATTTAACAGAAGAAAGAAGTTTGATTCAACATACAGTGACAGTTATAACATTATGTTCTTCACGCTTTTTCATATCTTGTTGGTGTTTATGCTTTTTACTGGGCTACAACTTTATGTTCATGGCTTAGCATCTGGATTAAGTTCCATAGGAGCTTGGTGGCCTTGGATACTGCATGTGGCTACAGACTGGACATTGAGTGTTTTTGGTGGAAACATGGGGGTGAGAATTGCTCATCATACGGCTATGTATTTAATATTGGTGTGGGTAATATCTCATATTTACTACCAAATTTGGAGAACCATTTTTTGGGGCGAAGGCGATATTAATATCGTTTTAGGCGGATATAAATTTGTGCGAAAAGCTGGAAAAAAAGAAGACGAATAGTCTTCTTTAAACTATTGGGTTTAAAATGGGTTATGAGATTCATAACCCATTTTTTATTTACTAAAAGAGGAAAAGATGAAAAATATTGTCATTGGTGTAGGAAACTTACTGTTTAAAGATGAAGGCATAGGCATTTATGCGGCAAAATATTTAGAAGAAAATTATAGTTTTGAACCCAAAATAGAGATAATTGATGGGGGAACATTGGGGTTTAAACTTATGAGTTATTTTCAAGAGTATGACAATGTTGTTATTTTAGATACGGTTTCTATTGAAGATAAAGCGGGAGAAATTTTTAGAATACCCTCTGATGTTTTGCTTGGGTTAGGCACTTACAGAAAAACAGCCCACGAAGTTGAAATTGTAGAGATGCTAGAGATTTGTTCGGTTTTAGAAGAACATGCCGCTGTTACCATTTTGGGCATTATTCCTGAAGATATTGTAACAGTAGAAATAGGATTAACTCCAACCATAGAAGCAAAATTTGAAGAGTATGTGGCACATGTTTTAAAAGAGTGTGAAAATATGGGATGTGTTGCTAAAAAAATTAATACTAAAAGTGTGAAACAAATTGCTCTTGAGTTAATAGGAAGCTATAACGGCGAGCATTTAAGTAGAATCCCCAATGAAGAGGATTTAACATGCCGATAATTTATGAAATAACTTTTAACTCAAAAAGCCAATACATAAAAAATATGATTGTTGAGTTAATTAATGAAAATAAAATCAGTGCTTCGTGTGAACAAAACAGTCAATTTATTTATATTATTTTAAATGACAGTTCTGAAAAAATAGAGATATTTTTTAAACAGTTAGAACAAAAATTGCCTCTGTCTATTTTTATGGAGAGTTCAAAAATAATTGAAAAAATCCCTGTTGGGGTAGATTTTTTAGAACCAAACCATATAGAACCCATTTTAAGTTTAAGTAACCAAACCGTAATTGAGCTGATTAAAAATAACGATGACTCTGAAAAAAACAATGCTCAAAAAATTTTAAGCGATGAAATCATTAGCTTATCAACATCAACAGGTTTGTGTTATTTTGCTAAACCCACACAAGACAATCGCCTTAAACTTGAAAATTATTCTAATAATATTCATATGTTTATAGCCAATACCACTGCCTTTGAAACGCTATTTAACCTGAATCAAAAAGATGTACAACTTATGTGTTCAATTGAACGACCGCTTATAAAGTTAAAACTTAATTTTCAAGCCAATAATCAAAACCAATACAGCACTACGAATACTATTTATGCCAAAATGCCTTACGATAAAGCCACTTTTTTATTGGCATATGAAGTTAAAAGGTTAGGTTTAGATGCGTTGATTTATTGCCATAAAGAGCCTTTAAATGATGCTATAAAAGTAGGGTATGTTGACAAAAAAGTTTTCATAATTGAAGGTAACAGCGGATTGTTTCCAAAGTTTGATTATGCGTCAAAAAAAGTGTTTGAGAACTCTAAGGATTATTTCAATTTTTATGGAACCATTTTTAAAGCCGTTTTGAGCCAATTTAATAAACGCACCACATCTAGTATTGGGGTTTATTTTACAACACAAAACAACAACAGTGAGATAGCAATTTATACCCCAACTCACGGTGAAAAAGCAATTGTGAGAGTGCCTAATATTCATTTAAATTTAGCTACTAATTTAGAAGAGATTAAAGAAATAGATGAAAATACTTCTAGGTTGATTGAGAATTATAAGAAAAAATTCCCACAACTGTTTAAAAACCAAAATTTGGTCTTTAAAGATTCACACGGATTTGAATCTATTATTAATTTAATTGCATATTTTTTAGAGATAAAAAACAGCAAAGAGTTTGAGTCTTTAGCTTTTAATTACAGTGCAAAAAGTGGTATAAATATTGATATGAAAGTCATAAAAATGGATGGCATAAACTATTTAGACTACAGAAGAGTCGTGCAAAGTATGATGAGTTACAAATTAGCAGGAGTTGCCAACGATTTACTGGCATTTTCATTTTACGAAAGCCTAAGTGAATTTATTGGAAACACCGTAACGCAACTAAAAAACGAGTTTGACACCAGTGATGTGGTTTTATGCGGAAATATGTTTGCCAATACCACGCTAATGGAAAAAACCTACAAAGCCTTGAACAAAACTTTTAATGTACTTATTCCAAAAGAGTATCCGTTGGATTTTAGTTTGTGAGTGGTGAGTAGTAGGTAGCGACAAGTGACGAGTTTGGGGATATTGTACTTGTTTTATATTACTGTTACCTTTTAATTCACTGCTTAGTAAAACACACAAAATTGTAACGGTTAAATTACTATATAAGGGGCAACTGGATATTATAATTTAAATTAACAGTTAGGATAATAATGAATAACTATTTTCACATAAGCGAAAAATATAATTCAACATTAGACACAAGATTTAAAGTCTGTAAACGCGACAACTCAAATATAAAAATATGGGATAGAAATTTTGATAATCTTGAAATAAATTTACTAGATAGTGTAAATAACATCAAAGAAGACAAAACAAGACAAAATATACTTTATGAAATACTTTTAAAATGCGATTTTGACATAACATTACCAATAGAAGAGACGACCATACTAGGTAAAACCATCTACAACATAGACTACGGAACACTCATAGTTTGCCTTGATGATGAAATAACCATAGAAGTAGTTGTAGCCATAGCAGAACGTTTAAAGAGCCAGGTTGTTTATGATGAAGAGAAGAAAAAACGCCATGCAAGAGTAGTATTTAAAGATAAAATCTTTGCCGATACCAATGTAAAAACAAATGCTATACAAGTGTTGAAGCAGTTTGATATTGATGATGTTGTGAGTGTGTGAGATGATTACAAAAATACAGAAAATTAAAAATTTCGGTAGTTTTAAAGATTTTACTTGGGAAGCAAGTATAAATGATTTTAAACGATTTAATTTACTATATGGATGGAATGGAAGTGGTAAGACTACTTTATCTAAATTGTTTACACTGATTGAGCATAAAAATGATGAAAATTTGATAAGAGGACTTACTGACTATGAGTTTAATATAAATTTAGAAGATTTAAATAGTATTACAAATAACTCATACTCTACAAATACTTTAAATCTTTTTGTTTTTAATGAAGTGTTCGTTGAGAAAAATATTGATTGGAATAATATTATTAATAGTATCTTGCTTATTTCAGGTGCAGTTATAACAGAAAAAGAGGATTTAGAAAAAAAGAAATTAGAACTTGGTAATGATGATTTAAAAGATAGTGTTTTGTGGAGTATTAAAACTACAAATAAATTAAAAAACGATTTAGATTCAGAACAAGATAAGTTCTATAGTGATTCAGCAAAAAAAATCAAAGAAAAATTCAAGGTTATAGACACTTCTGATAAGTATTATTTTAATTATGATAAACGAAAATTTAATCAGTTTGTTGTGGATAACGAGATAGCTGTATCTGATAAAAAAAGTATCTTAAAAGAATCAGAGATTGATGGACTAACAAAATCTATTAGACCAGATGTTTTGCAAGAAATTTCAATTGAATTAAAACATATTGACACTCAAAGACTGGAAACAATTAAAGAAAAAGTAAAAAATATTTTAAATACAAGCTTGATAGTTAAAGAAATTACAAGACTTAAAGAGTTTCCTAAAATTGGCAAATGGGTTGAGGAAGGTATTGCTATTCATAAAGAAAACAATTCACAACAATGTGAATTTTGTAATCAAAAATTACCTGAAGATAGACTCTTAGAATTAGAACAACATTTTAGTGATGAATTTATTAAGTTAAAAGACAAAATTACAAAAGCTATAGAATGGCTACCTACACAAATAATTAAAATTGATGCATTAGAAAATGACTTTGAAATATATCCTGAATTTAAAGAAGAGTTTAAAACTTTAAAAGAGTTACTACTTAATAGTATTAAAATTATCAATAAAATATTTGATAAATGGATTGATAATTTAGCTCAGAAACAAAGTAACCCATTTATCGTTATTTCAGAACTTGAAACTATAGATAGTAAAGATATAGATGCTTATAACTCAACAATCGATAAACTTAATATCGTAATAAATAAGCATAACAATAAGACGAAAAACTTTTCAGATGAGTTAAAAAGGTTAAAATGTAAGCTTGAACTACATTATGCTTCTTTTTATTTTCATGATTTTAATCTGAAAAAAAACAAATTAGATATTCAAAAACAATCTGACGAAATAAGTAGATTAACTATTTTAAAAAGTAATTTGAATTCTGACATCAAAAGATTAGAAGGGTTACTATCAAATGAAGCAATAGGAGCTGGAAAATTTAATAATAAACTACATAGATTTTTAGGTCGAAAAAATATTATTTTAGAATTTGATCCTGAAAATCATGGTTATAAAATTTGGAGAGATGGAATACAGGCAAATAACCTTAGCGAAGGTGAAAAGACTGCTATATCATTTGTATACTTCATAACAAAATTAAAAGAAAATGATAATAAAATTGAAGACAGTATTGTTATTGTAGATGACCCAATTTCAAGTTTTGATTCAAATAATTTATTTAGTTCTTACTCTTTTTTAAAAAATGAATGTGAAACTGCGAAACAGTTATTTGTAATTACTCATAATTTTGCTTACTTTAAATTAATTAGAGATTGGTTTAGTGGAAAGAATAAAAGAAAAAATGGTGCACTTATTATTAAAGCTTGTTTTTATTTAATTGAGGCAAATATTATTGATGAGAAACGATTGTCAACAATTAAAACAGCTACGGCATCACTAACTCAATATGGTTCAGAATATCATTTTATTTTTTCACAAGTATATAAATTTAAAAATGAAGTAGTAGATGAAGTAAATGCTTATTTAATTGGAAATTTATTACGAAAGTTATTAGAAGCTTTTTTAAGTTTTAAATATCCATTCAAAAGAGATAATTTTAAAGCTTTGTGTGATGTTGCAATTGTTGATACTAATTTAAATGAAAAAGTTTATAGATTTATAAATAAATATTCTCATAATCAAACAATTGAGTTTTATGATAGTGCAGATGATACAGTCTTGTCTGAAAGTAATAGTATTGTGACTAGTGTGCTAGAAGATATTATTAAAAAAATTGATGAAAACCATTACAATGAAATGAAGAAATTAATATTAGAGGAAACTCAAAATGCCAACTAAAATAACCATAAAATGCCCAAACTGCAATGCAGACATAGATGTAAATAAAATTCTTTATCATCAATTAGAAGATGAGTTAAAAAAAACATAGCAGAACAAAAGCCAGTCACTGACTGACTAATCAAAACTCCAGTCACTGACTGGAGTTTTGAAGTAATAAGATTTAGAAAAGCTAAAAAACAAATTGGAGAATAGTCATGCAAACACAAGAATCCATAAAAACATTTGAAGAGCAAAAAGTGCGGACTCTTTGGGATGAAGAGAGTCAGAAGTGGTTTATTTCTATTGTGGATGTTGTTGCTGCTTTGACGCAGAGTCCTAATCCTTGCAAGTATTGGAGTGTGTTAAAAACACGACTTAAAAAAGAAGGAAGTGAGTTGACTACAAATTGTAGTCAACTGAAAATGAAGTCAACTGATGGCAAATATTACAAAATATGATTGAAACACATATCCACATTAAAGGCATTGTTCAAGGGGTTGGGTTTAGACCTTTTGTTTATTCTTTGGCTTTGAAGCTTAACTTAAAAGGGTTTGTTAATAACGATGAAAGTGGTGTGAATATTGTGCTACAAGGCGCTAAAAATTCACTTGATGCTTTCATTGATGAACTAACAACAAATCCTCCCTCTTTGGCACACATTGATGACATAAAAATTAGCTCTTCTAAAAGTTCACACACCTACAATGCCTTTACTATTGAACAAACGCAAGTTAAAAAGAACAAAACCTCTTTGGTTTCTCCTGATATTGCTGTTTGTAAAGAGTGTTTAGAAGATATTTCTAATCCTGATAATTTTCGTTTTAACTATGCTTTGACCAATTGTACCAATTGTGGCCCACGGTATTCGATTATTAAAACCGTTCCTTATGACAGAGAAAATACTTCTATGAGTTCATTTAAGTTATGTGAAGAGTGCCAAAAGGAGTATGACAATCCTACTAATAGGCGTTATCATGCACAACCTATTTGTTGTCCTGCGTGTGGTCCAAAGGTTAGCTTGTCTGATGTTAATAATGTTGAAATTAAAAATGACCTTGAAGCCATAAAAGAAGTAGCACAACAGATTAAACACGGCAATATTGTTGCTATTAAAAGTTTGGGTGGCTTTCATTTGGTGTGTGATGCTACGAGTTCTTATGCGGTTAATAAACTACGACAACGAAAAAACAGACCCACAAAACCCTTGGCGGTGATGTTTAAAAATTTAGAGCAACTTTCTCAAGCAGCAATGCTAGGTAGTAGGGAAGTAGAGATTATTACTTCTAAAGAGAACCCCATTGTATTGGTGCAAAAAAAGGAGAACTCACTTTTAGCGCAAGAAATTGCTCCTGACATTGACCACATTGGAGTTTTTTTACCCTTTACCCCTTTGCAGCATTTACTTTTTAACTATCTAGATACGCCCCTTGTGGCTACAAGTGCTAATTTGAGTGATGAACCTATTATTATAAAAAAAGATGAGCTTTATAGAAAACTCTCTTTTGTATTTGAATATGTTTTGGATTATAACCGTGCCATTATTAATGCGTGTGATGACAGCGTGGTTCAAGTGGTTAATGACAAACTCTTTTATTTAAGAAAGGCTCGTGGATATGCTCCTTATTCTCTTAAGCTTTTAAACGCTTCAAGTAAAAAAATTTTAGCCGTAGGGGCAAACCAAAAAAACTCTATTGCCCTTTATTTTGATAATACGGTGATTGTCTCTCCTCATATGGGAGATTTAAACTCAATTGCTTCTATGGAGTTTTTTAAAAACAGCGTTGAAACCTTTAAGCGTTTTTACGATTTTACTCCCGATTTCATTGTGTGCGACAAACATCCCAACTATGAAACGACAAAATGGGCAAAAGAGCAAAAAATGCCCGTAGTTCAAGTGCAACATCACTATGCTCATGTGTTAAGTTGTATGGCTCAATATAATCTAAAGCAGCAGGTTTTGGCGTTTGCTTTTGATGGCACAGGATATGGTGATGATGGCAATATTTGGGGTGGGGAAGTTTTTATTGCTTCGCAAAAAGAGTATGTGCGGATTAAACATTTTGAATATTTCAAACTGCTTGGCGGTGAAATGGCAATTAAGCAAATTAAGCGTGTGGGGTTGTCGTTGTTGTTTGAAAACTACACCTTACAAGAGCTGTTTGTCTTAGATAATCCTTGTTTAAAAGCCTTTTCCAATAAAGAAATAGAGTTATTGCACACCGTTTGGCAAAAAGGGTTAAATGCACCTTTAACTTCTTCTGCGGGGCGATTGTTTGATGCGGTGTGTTCCATTGCAGGGTTAGAACACAATGTTAGTTATGAAGGGGAGAGTGGGTTACTTATTGAACAAGCGTATGACAAAAGTGTTCAAGATGCTTATTTGTATGAGATAACACCCCATACTATAAATATAAATCAAGCCATACAACAAATGGTACAAGAGAAAAATACTCGACTTATTTGCAGTAAGTTTATCAATATGTTAAGTGAAATTATTGTTGAAATTGCTAAGGCTTATCCTAATTTTGAGGTGGTTTTAACAGGCGGTGTTTTTCAAAACAGAACACTTTTAGAACTAGTGACGCAAAAATTAGATGCGATAAATAGAAAATATTATTATAGTAAAGAGACCCCTTTAAACGATGCAGGAATTGCATTAGGACAAATTTATTCACAACTTTCTTAAAAAATATTAATATTTTGTTCTAAATCTATATAAGAGCAGAGAAAAATTAGTTCCTTTTTAAGATAGTTTGACTACACTTTAGAAAAATGAACACCAATTCAATATAATTAAAAATAAGGATTAACAATGTGTAAAGATTGCGGTTGCAGCATAACAGACCATGGACACCAACACGACCACGGCAACGAACATGACCATCATCATGACCACGGGCATCATTCTCATGATCATCAACAAGCACACGAGACACTAAGCCATAACCCACAACTCAATGACCCTAAAACTATTTCGGTGATTAAAAAAATATTAGATAAAAACGACCATGAAGCTACTCACAATAGAGCGCATTTTGACAAATACAATGTTTTGGGAATTAACCTTATGAGTAGCCCTGGAAGTGGAAAAACATCGTTACTTGAAAGTTTTGCTTCTTTGGCTGATTTTAAATTTGCCGTAGTTGAAGGGGATTTAGAAACTTCTAAAGATGCCGATAGATTAATAGCAAAAGGCATTCAAGCGGTGCAAATACAAACAGGAAGTGCGTGTCATTTAGATGCGTTTATGGTGCATAAAGCTCTTCACGATATTAAGTTAGAAAGCTTAGATGTTTGCTTCGTTGAAAATGTAGGAAATCTTGTTTGTCCTGCTTCTTATGATGTGGGAACGCATTTGAATATTGTGCTTGTAAGTATTCCAGAGGGTGCTGATAAGATTATTAAATATCCCGTTATGTTTAGAACGGCTGATTTAATATTAATTACCAAAACAGACCTTTTGCCCCATTTTGATTATGATATGGAAGCTGAAAAAAAAGAAGCCAGAAAATTAAAGCCTAGCGTTGATATTTTAGAAGTCTCCACCAAAGATGAAAAAAGCGTTCAGCGAGTTATTGACTGGATTAAATTTAAAAAAAATCACCGAGGATAGGGTTATGTGTTTATCAATACCATCAAAAATTACAAAAATAGACAAAGAGACCAATATTGCAACCGTTGATACCATGGGAGTAACACGACAAGCATCTTTAGATTTAGTTGACCAAGAAGTAGGCATTGGGGATTATGTGCTTATACATATTGGGTTTGCTATGAATAAAATAGATGAAGAAGATGCTATGGAGAGTTTGAAAATTTACGGTGAGATTATAGAAAAAATGGAAGAGGAAGACAGGCTTCAAGCTATACTTGAAGCCGATAATTGCCCCAATAAAGAGTAACAAATGGCGTTACAACTAAAAGATTTGTATGATGGGTTTAGAAATCCTGAAGCAATTAAAGCAATAGCTAAACTAATAAATGAAGAAGCCAAAACTCTTCCTAAAAAAATAAGAGTTATGGAGGTGTGTGGAGGACATACGCATACGATTATGAAGTATGGGTTGAATCAACTAATGCCTTCAAATATTGAGTTTATTCACGGACCTGGTTGCCCTGTTTGTGTTATGCCCAAAGAGAGAATTGACCATGCGTACACATTAGCCATGCAAGAAGAAGTGATACTTGTAACGCTAGGCGATATGATAAAAGTACCAGGAAGCAACGGAAACTTAGCCAATGCCAGAGCCAAAGGGGCAGATGTACGGTTTGTTTACTCTCCTATGGATACGATT
The DNA here is from genome assembly GCA_041672955.1 of Arcobacteraceae bacterium. Lineage (GTDB taxonomy): Bacteria > Campylobacterota > Campylobacteria > Campylobacterales > Arcobacteraceae > Marinarcus. The sequence goes on along the minus strand of JBAYYP010000008.1, from coordinate 11,562 downwards.
AAAATAGCCAAAGAAAACCCCGCTAAAAAAATCATATTTTTTGCTATAGGGTTTGAAACCACAACACCCATGACAGCAGCTTTAATTGACTATGTTATTAAAAACAATATTCCTAATATTTTATTTCACATCAACCATGTAACAGTACCTGCACCCATGAGAGAGCTTATTAACAGCCATGATGAACAAGTTAACTCTTATGACAGCCAAATAGATGCGTTTATAGGACCTGCTCATGTGAGCGTTATAAGTGGAAGTAAAATCTATGAAGAGTTCCCAAGAGACTATAAAATCCCCGTAGTTGTAAGCGGCTTTGAACCCATAGATGTTATGGAAGCTCTTTTAATGATAGTAAGACAGTTCAACGAAAAACGATGTGATTTAGAAACCCAATACACAAGAAGCGTAACGTATGAGGGCAATATTAAAGCACAAGAACTAATTAATACCTACATGAGACTCGATGGTTCTTTTAAATGGAGAGGGTTAGGGCGTATTAGAGACTCTGCTTTAAAACTAAAAGATGAATACCGCTCTTACGATGCTGAAGTTATCTATAAAGCCATTTTACCCATAGATGAAATAGATGATCATAAATTATGTATTTGCGGAGATATAATGCGAGGAATTGCTAAACCCAATGAGTGCACCGTGTTTGGAACCATTTGTAAACCAAGCAGTCCGTTAGGAAGTTGTATGGTGAGCAGTGAGGGGGCGTGTTCAGCCTACTATAAGTTTGGAAATCTACTATAGCCATACTAGGCTTCATCTTTTATCCTATTTCTTCGTTGAAAAGTCAAATTTAGATACTCACTTACTTCGTGTAAGCTCCTACCTGAATTTGGCTTTCCGCCTTGAACTAGAATAAAATCTAAAACCTACTATGGCTATAGTTACAAAAAAGAATATAAAGTAATATTTATTAATAATATAATCTATTTTTGTTGTAAAATTACAAATATTAATATTATTATGATAATATTATAAAAAATATATAAGGAAATGATGATGTTATTACAATTCAGTGTAAGTAATTATCGTTCAATCAAAGATACAATTACTTTTAGTATGTTGGCATCTTTAAAAAATGAAAATTCTTTTAAAATCAAAAAATATAATTTATTAAATAGTGCTGTAATTTATGGTGCAAATGCAAGTGGGAAAAGTAATCTTCTAAGAGCTATGGCTTTTATGGGAAGAATTGTTTTAAATAAAACAAAAGTTATTCAATCAACAGATACTTTACCTCATGATCCATTTAGATTAAATAGTTCAACACAGGATGCTTCTAGTACTTTTGAAATAGTTTTTTTTATTGATGAAATAAAATATAGATATGGTTTTGAATTAGATACTACGACAGTATATGCAGAGTGGTTATACGCTGATGAAAAAGGAAAAGAAGCAAAACTTTTTTATAGAGATAGTGAAGATGAAAATTATGTTAATCCTCAAAAATTTAAAGAAGGATTTAGATTTTTTGATAGTAAAAAGTTAGAAATTGATATTTTGCCAAATCAACTCTTTATTTGGGAATGTGATAGAACAAAAGATGGTGTAATATCAAAATCTATTTTAAAATGGTTTAATAATCTTAATTTAATTGATGGATTAGACCATAGAGGGTATATAAGCTATACTATGAAAAAAATGGAAGATTTAACTTTTAGAAATGAAATATTGAAGTTAGTTAAAACAGCTGATATTGGAATTGAAACTATTACAATAGAAGAAGAGGAAGTTCCTTTAGATATGATTGAAAAAATGAGTTTGCCTATGGATTTAAAAGAAGAGATTTTAAAAGATGGTGGATTAAAATCTGTTAGTATAAATACCTATCACAAAAAATTTGATGAAAATAATAATGAAATAGGAACTGAAATTTTTGAACTTGATGATGAAGAATCTTTGGGAACGAGAAAGTTTTTTAAAATGTCAGCACCTATTTTAAATACTTTACAAGAAGGTAAAATATTAATAATAGATGAACTGGATGCTAGTTTACATCCCATGCTGACAAAACATCTTATTAAGCTATTTAGTAATAAAGATATAAATACAAAAAATGCACAATTAATCTTTGTAACACATGATACAAATCTTTTAAAACCTGAAATTTTTAAGAGAGATCAAATTTGGTTTACAGAAAAAGATAAATATGGCTCAACAACTCTTTATTCTATTTTAGAAATTAAAGGTGTTAGAGCAAATGATGATTTTGAGAAACAATATATTCAAGGTAAATATGGAGCAGTTCCCTATCTTGGAAAGTTTGTGTTTTAGTTATGGCAAGAAGACAAACAGAAGCGGATAATCGTAAAAATACACAAGATAGTTATAGTAGAAGAAAAGATACTAAGAACAAAATATTAAGCGTTATTATTGCTTGTGAAGATGAAATTTCAGCTCCAACATACTTTAAAATGATAGTAAGAAAATTGAAAGAAAATAAAATAATTACACAGGATTCTTTAGTTATTGCAAATCACAAACACAATACTCCCAAAGGAGTTTTGGATGATTTGATGAGTCATAAAGTTGATGGAAAGAAGTATAAAGAGTTCGAACATAGATGGATAGTGATTGATAGAGATGCTCCAAGAGTAAATGGAGGAGGACATTTAACAGATGAGTTTAATGGTGCGTTAAGTAGTGCGAAAAGTTATAATGTAGAAGTTGCATATGCAAATGATTCTTATGAACTTTGGTATTTATTACATTTTAATCCTAGAACAACCGCAATTTTAAGAGATGAGATTTTAAAAGAAGTTATTAAAAAACTAAAAGAAAAGAGTCCTACAAAATTTAGAGATTTAGATGGTGAAAATATAAAAGGTACAAAATATACAGAGTTTATATTTGAAGAGCTTTTAGAACGACAACCAATAGCTATAAAAAATGCTAAAAATCTTTTAGAATCTTATGGAGAAAGTCATAATCCTGAAAGAGATAATCCATCAACAACTATTCATAAATTAGTTGAGATTTTGAATAATCTAAAAGATAAAGAATTCTAAAAATTAAATTTCATTTTGAATTAAAAAATGAATAAAAGAGAGTTTGAAGCAGGATTTTATATTAAGCATATGGTAAAAGACTTAACCATAGCCAATGACGAAGTACCCAATTTAAAAGTACTGGAAGAGGTATTAGAGATGTATAAAGCATTAGAAGAAAAAGGCGATGGTGATTTAGGAACTCAAGCCTTGTGTAAATTTTACGAATAAAAGAAGAATAGGAAAAGAATGAAAACAATAACACTTTCACACGGAAACGGGGGAGAAGAGAACAATGAACTTATTTCTAAAGTTTTTACAAAGCGTTTAAAAATGAGATTTTGGAAAAAAGTGAAGATGCTGCGGTTATAGAAAATGGCACTTTGGCTTTTAGTACGGACAGCTTTACTGTTAGTCCTATTATTTTTCCAGGTGCAGATATTGGGAAACTGGCTATTTGTGGAACTTGTAATGACTTAGCTATGATGGGAGCAAAACCTAAATATTTGACTTGCTCTGTTATTTTAGAAGAGGGCTTTGAAATAAGCACTTAGGCGAAGATTTACATTTTTAAAGATGAAACCAAACTATACTTTAGTCGAGAATGCAGAAGCTAAAAAACTAATGGAAGATTTAAATGCTCATATTGCAAAAGCGATTAATGAAGATTATCAATTAGGACACAGTTACTTTATGAAAGTAGAAGATGACAATGATTTAGAGTTTGTTAAAAAGTATAAAATAAAGCCATTACTAGAAGAGTATTTTTATGGAGATGACACAAACTACAATGAAGCAATGAATATATTGGATTTAAAAGAGAATTAGAGGATAAGAAGATAAAACTTTAGGATTGGAATATGAATAATATAGTAATTTATGAAGATGGAAATGTTGAGTTAAAGATTGAATTTGTTGATGAAACTATTTGGTTAAATCAAAGTGAATTGGCTAGACTTTTTGACAAAGACCAATCAGTAATTTCAAGACATATTAATAATATATTTAAAGATAAAGAAGTGGATGAAAAAAGCAATATGCAAAAAATGCATATTGCATATTCTGATAAGCCTGTGAATTTTTATAGTTTAGATATTGTACTTGCTGTTGGTTATAGAACAAATTCATCAAAAGCTATAAAGTTTCGACAATGGGCTACAAAAATACTCAAACAATATTTAATTAATGGGTATGCAATAAATAAAGAAAAATTGCAAGAACAAAAACTCAATGAACTTAACCAAACTTTGCAGCTAATAAAAACAAGCATAGAAGCTAAAGCCATAAGTAGCGATATCTCTAAAGGATTTGTTGAAATTATCTCTAACTATGCTAAAAGTTGGGCGTTGCTTCAAGGGTACGATGACCAGAGTTTGGAAGAGGTTATAAACCATAAAGAGCATAAATTCACTCTTGATTATGAGGAAGCAAAAGAGGCTATAGGTGAGTTTAAAAAAGTGTTGATGCAAAAAAAAGAAGCCACAGAACTTTTTGGACAAGAAAAAGCGAATGAATTTAAAGGAAATCTTTTAAATATTTATCAGACCTTTGGAGGAGTGGAACTTTTAGCTTCGATTGAACAAAAAGCAGCCAATTTACTTTACTATATTATTAAAGGACACCCTTTTAATGATGGAAATAAAAGAATAGGGGCGTATCTTTTTATACTTTTTTTATCTAAAAACAAATCACTTTATAAAACAAATGGTGAACTTAAAATAAATGACAATGCCTTAGCTTCTTTAGCTCTTTTAGTAGCTACAAGTAAGCCTGAACAAAAAGATATTATTATTAAACTAATTATGAACATACTGTATGAGGACAACAAAAATGACTAAAACAATAACACTCTCACATGGAAATGGGGGAGAAGAGAACAATGAGCTCATTTCTAAAGTTTTTTACAAAGCGTTTAAAAATGAGATTTTGGAAAAAAGTGAAGATGCTGCGGTAATAGAAAATGGCACTTTGGCGTTTAGTACGGACAGCTTTACAGTTAGCCCTATTATTTTTCCTGGGGCTGATATTGGGAAACTGGCTGTGTGTGGAACTTGTAATGACTTAGCCATGATGGGAGCAAAACCTAAATATTTGACTTGTTCGGTTATTTTAGAAGAGGGGTTTGAAATACGCACTTTGGAGCGTATTGTTAAATCTATGCAAAAAGAGCTTGAAATTAATGGGGCTATTGTGGTGAGTGGCGATACTAAGGTGGTACCAAAAGGAAGTGTGGATAAGATTTTTATTAATACTTCTGGGATAGGTGAAATACGAAAAAAAGGTATTTCTTCTAACAACATAACAACCGAGGATATTATTTTGGTATCTAACTCTATTGGAAAACATGGGGCTGCTATTTTTGCGGCTCGTGAGGGAATTGAGCTAAGCAGTAATTTAAAATCAGATTGTGCTTCTCTTTGGCCAATTGTTGAGAAACTTATTGAAAATAACATTCAAATAACAGCACTAAGAGATGCCACACGAGGAGGAGTGAGTGCTGTTTTAAATGAGTGGGCAAAACAAAGCGATGTTTGTATTGAAATAGAAGAAAAAGAAGTTCCCATTTGCGATGAGGTTAATGGTATTTGTGAACTGCTTGGCTTTGAAGCGTTAAGTTTAGCCAATGAAGGTACATTTGTTTTAGCCATTAAACAAGAAGATGCGCAAAGAGCGTTAGAGGTATTGCACTCTTGTGAAAATTCAAAAGAGGCAAAACTTATTGGGAAAGTAACCCAACAATATGAAAAAAGAGTTATTTTAAACTCCGCTTGGGGAACAAAACGATTTTTAGAAACCCCAACGGGTGAACTTTTGCCAAGGATTTGTTAAATGCATGAATATTCAATTGTACAATCACTTTTAGAGAGTTGTGAAGAACACGCCAAGCAAAATGACGCCAAAGAAGTGACTAAAGTAATCATTAAAGTTGGGGTGTTAAGTGGCGTTGAACCGCATCTTTTAGAAACGGCGTTTAATACATTTAAAGAAAAAAGCATTTGCCACAATGCCGTTTTTGTTATGAATATACAAGATGTGGTCATAGAGTGTTTTGATTGCAATATCACTTCCACGTTGAAAAAGCGTGAGTTTAGTTGCCCTAAATGTCAAAGCATTAATATTGACGTTAAAGAGGGCGAAGATATGTTTTTGATGTCCTTGGAGATGCAGTAGCACACCTTTTATAGACAAAATCTTTTCGTAAACGGTTAAAAGGGGAGTTTTCATTGTAAAACGACTCATACATAAATGCCAACTCTTCATCGCGATAGTGTTGTAGGGGTTTTATGGCTTCATCTTTTTGTCGTTGTAGGGCTTTGTTATCTAGTAGGTCGTAATAGTCATCACTTTGCGCTAAAGCTTCGCAGAAATCTTGAAGTTCTTGAGTGTAATTTCTTGTTTCATGACTGAATATTTCATCTATAAAACCAATATCTTTGGCTCGTTTTACTCCTAACGGCAAACACGATTTTGTGAGTTCATCGGCTTTTTCTTTGCCTACTTTTTTGGGTAAAAGGTAGGTCCAGTATTCACTTCCGTGAAGTCCTAAGGTTTGATAGTGTGGGTTTAATACAATGCCATCTTTGGCAATGACAATATCACACGCTAAGGGTAAAATGGCACCTCCTGCTCCTGCGTTGGCTTCTATACTTGCAACTGTAATTAAATGGCTTGTTTGAATAACATCTCGCACAATATCGTTCATGGCGTGAATATTTGACCAACCATCTTCGGCTTGTTTCTTTGAATCTTCCATAATATTTAAATGGATTCCATTGGAAAAAAATGATTTCCCGCCCATAAGTACCAGCACTTGAATATCTTTTTGGCACGCCAATTCATAGGCGTACTTAAGTCGTACACACTGTTCAATGCTCATGGCACCGTTATGAAAATCAAAATATAAATAGCCTACTTCATTTTTTTGTTCATAGTAAATTTCTTTAAAGGTTTCAAGATTTTCTTCTAGTAAAAGAGGAATACGGCTTTCATAAATGCCTTTTAATTTTTCTTTTAACACAACCGTGCAGGGCAGTTTGTAACTGTTGGGCAAATTGGGTTTTAAATGAGTTATCCAAATAGCAGCATCAATCGTGGTAATACAAATTGCACCATGCCTTCTTGCAAATATTTCTCCTATGTTTTCACCTCTTAAGGTGCTTTCAAAATGAGCTCCAAACAGATAATACTCTTCATCAAAAAGTGTTTCTAAAACCCCCGGATACGAATCGGCACTGTTTATTTTTTTGAGTATGGTTTGAGTGTTCTCTTTTTGCCAATTAATTTTTCGTAAAGTTTGAGTTAAAGGGGTATGCAAGGCACCTTTAATATTTATATTGCAATAGTCCAAAGGCATGGGTTTAAAATTGGGGTTATTAACATTATCTAAAATTTCATGAAGCAATTGTACGGCACAAGCACTTACCTCTTCTTTGTATAAATTGGCTTTTGAAGCTTGTCGCATGGTAAAGGTTCGTGTTCCCCAAATATCACCTGCGTCCATCTCTTCTATGGCTTGAAGTGCGGTTACCCCCCATGTTTTTTCTTCATTGAAAATCGCCCAATCCAAAGAGTAAGCCCCTCTGTCTCCTATAATTCCTGGGTGAATAATAATACATTTATAGTTTTGCCAAATTTGTGAGGGTACTTTTTGTTTTAAAAAAGGGCATAGAATTAAATGTGGCTTAAAATGGTCACACGTTTCAATTATTATTTTGCAACTGTGAGCCAATTGGAGTTGAACTTCGTGATTGAGCCAACATAACTCTTCATAAAATTTTTGGGATAAACTGTTAAAACTTGTACACAAAAGCAGTATTTTCAAAATAATCTCTTTTTTTAAAGATGATTTTATCCAAAGTATCTTTAAGAGCAATTATAATTATTTTAAAAATTATGTATTGATTTATGCTAATTTAGATAGAATATCTAATGGATTTAATACAAAAATTAAACGCTCAAGTCGAAAAAGCGAACAAACAATACGAACAATTAAAATTTGAAAACAACTCTTTGAAGCTTAAACTTGAGGAGTTCCAAACTAAAAATGATAAATTATTAAGAAACGCTCAAGATATGTTGCTCAAAATTGACAGTGCACTTGTACTAAAAGTAAAGGTAGAAATTGAAAAAGAAAATGACTTTTTATATTAATAATATGGCATATACTATTAATGTCGATGACGAATTAGAGCCAGATATCGTTAAGTTTCTATCATTAGAAAAACATATTAACACTCAAGAACTTTTATTGGCATATGTAAGAAGAACCCAAGAATTTCATAATTTTAAAAAAGAAATTGAAGAGATTTCAAATAAACTTCCTAATCTTTAATGAAAAAAGCATTTTCACTTCTTGAAATTATTTTTGTTATTAGTATTATTGCAATAATAGCTTCCTTTGCTTTAAAAAATAACCTTGGATTATTAGAAAAAGCCAATATCACTAAGATACAAGCGCAAGTCGCACTTATACGAAGTGGCATCAACAGCATAAAAAACCAACGACTAAAATTGGGATTGTTAACTTACCCGAAAACTCTTGATTCGGCTTTAACTAATGTTTCAAATGAGCTTCTTTTTGCAGGAACGCAACAAGAAAAACTTTTAGACTATCCTTTAATTGCAACTACTACAAGTGAAAAACACATAGGTGCTTTTGCAAAAATATCCTCAACTAAATATCATGTTTTTTTAGATAAAAACAATTATGTAGAGTTTACTTACAAAGCAAAAGAAGGCACTTTTACTTGCAACTACGAAGATGAATTGTGCAAGGAGTTAGATTGAACCAAGAGTTTTTTTATGAAGTGGCTCTTTTAAAATCGCCATTAACTCCTTTAACATACAAAAGCCCGAAAAAAATAGAAATAGGGGCATTGGTTTTTGTTTTTTTAAGAAATAGAAAAAAAAACAATGAAGCGGTTGTTATTAAAGAAGTGGAAAAACCAGCGTTTAAATGCGTTGACATAGAAGAGGTAAGCAACTGCTATTATGATAATAAAATGCTTACTATTGCTAAGTTTGTTGCCTCTTATTATGTCTGCTCTTTTGGGGAAGCCTTGAGTTTATACACCCCTTTTGAGAAACTTGATAAAGTCGATTTACAAGTGTTTCAAAGCGATATTTGTTTGTCAAAAGAGCAAGAAGAAGCATATGAATTTTTAAAACAGAAGAAACAAGCGTTGTTGTTTGCCAATACGGGAAGTGGAAAAACAGAAATATATATTAAAACCATAGAAGCCCATTTAAACGAAGATAAACAAGCTATTTTACTTATGCCTGAAATTTCACTAACTCCTCAAATGCAAAAACGTTTAGAAAAAGTGTTTGGAAAAAGTATTGCCATTTGGCACTCAAAAATTACTAAAAAAAAGAAACAAGAGATTATTCAAGGGTTATTGAGTGGAAGTATTCAATTAATTGCGGGTGCGAGATCGGCACTTTTTTTACCCTACAGCAATTTAGGGCTTATAATTGTAGATGAAGAGCATGATGATTCGTATAAATCAGACCAAAAACCACGACTAAATGTTAAGGATTTATCTATTTATATGGCAAAACAGCAAAACCTTCAACTAATACTAGGAAGTGCAACGCCATCTATTTCATCGTTTCATAAAATTCCTTATATTCGAATTTCAAAAAGTTTTTTTCCTACTTCCAAAACCATAACTTTTTTTGAGAGTCAAACGGCACTTACAGTTGAGATTAAAAATAAAATTCTACGCACGTTAAATGATAACAAGCAAGTTATTGTTTTTTTACCAACACGAGCTAATTTTAAGTATCAAGTGTGTTCTTCTTGTGGTAAAAGCGTGGAGTGTCCTTATTGTTCTGTTTCTATGAGTTTGCATAAAAATGCATTGGCGTTAAAGTGCCACTACTGTGGATATGCACAACAAATTCCACATTTTTGCCCAAGCTGTAAAATAGGTGTTATTCAGAATTTTAGAATAGGTACTGCTCAAGTTGAAGAGGAGTTAAAACAACTTTTTCCTACTAAAAGTATTGTACGCTTTGACAGAGATTCAATTACAACCAACACAAAACTTAAAGAAGTTCTAAATGATTTCAACAATGAAAAAATAGATATTTTAGTTGGAACTCAAATGCTTTCTAAAGGTCATGATTATCATAATGTTACCTTAGCTGTGGTGTTGGGAATTGACTCTGTTTTAAATATGAACTCCTATAAATCGCGTGAAAAAGCATTGTCGTTGCTTATTCAAATAGCTGGAAGAAGTGGGCGAAAAGGGTTTGGAGAAGTGGTGGTACAAACTAAAAACAAAGAGTTTTTTGAACACTATTTAGTGAACAGTGACTATGAAACTTTTTTAAAAGATGAACTTCAATTTAGAGAGGAGTTGTATCCTCCTTTTTATAAAATGGCAAAAATAGTTTTTGCACACACCAATGGAATGAAAGCTCAAGATGAGATGAATAAATATGTTCATATTTTAAAAGAGATAGAAAAAATAGAGATGGTGGGTTTTGGAGAGTGTGGGGTGTTTAAAATTGCCAATAAGTATCGTTATGAGATTTTATTGCGTTCAAACCATATTAAAGAGCTTATTCAAGTGCTGCACAGTATTAATTCGCCTATTGCAATTATAGATATGGATACCATAAAATAGGCATATCTTGAATTGCTAATTTTTTTGTTAGCCTTATGACCCCTTAAAACTTTTTTGGGTAAAATTCGCAAAATTGAAGAAGGAAAGTTATGATATTTACTAAAGAAGAATTCAGAGCAAAAGTAGAAGAAATTGAAGCCCGAGATTGGTACAGATGTCCAATTGGTTTTGGTATTGCTAGAGTTGACAGAGGACAAATAAATAAAGACAAAATTCTTCAAGCAACATTTCCTGTTGTAAACTGGGAAGAAAACTACGGAAGTGCAGCTATTTTCTTAGATGCTTTAAAACAAGCAGGTGAAAATGTAGATACAACAGGCTCTGAACTGGTGTGCAATGTAAGCGATACTTTTTTAACAGCGTGTGTAGAGTCTTTTACCCCCTATATTCCTGAAGCAAAAGGCAATGAACACAGAAATGTTCAAGTCGTTTCTCAAATGGCTTCCTTGCCCCTAGAATCTGGTTTAAATGCCGATAGTTTTAAAGTGGTTTTTATTTTTGAAGACACAGCTCCTAAAAGTACAGAGAGCGTTTACTTAAAACTCTATGCCCTTTCTACGGGAAAAGCAAAGTTAAGAAGTGTAAACCTAAACGGAGCCTTTGGAAAACTGCATAACTGCGCATGGACAACAGCTTCTACTCCTATTGAGCTTGAGTGGTTAAGAGAAAATGAAATTACTCTTAAACTTGTTAATAAATACCCAGACATAGTAATGGTAGATAAATTTCCACGATTTTTATCTCACGTAATTCCAGCAGATAACACCCGTATTTTAGAAACCAGTAAAGTGCGATTTGGAGCACAATTAGCAGCAGGAACTACTGTTATGGCAGGAGCTGCATATGTTAACTTTAACTCAGGAACCCAAGGCGTTGTTTTAGTTGAAGGAAGAATTTCTTCGGGTGCAATCGTAGGTGCTGGTTCAGATATT